>NZ_JAGDFV010000045.1 GCF_017497985.1 Meiothermus sp. CFH 77666 | reverse complement strand
TGATTACCCTCAACCCCACCCACTTCCAGCGGCTGGGTGAAGAGGTAGCGGCGCTGGTGGTGGTGCCGGAGTCCTGACCTACCCCATGCGCAAACCAAAGCGCTCGAGCACGCTCCCCAGTCCCTTCTTTGTTTCTGGTTGGCGGGCCTCGGGCTGCTTCAGGGTTTCCAGGTAGCGCTCCAGGCTCTCCCGGGTGATCCGCGGCGAGGCCTTACCCACATACACCCGCTGGATGCGTCCGCTCTGAATGAGCGCATACACCGTGGGCCGGGAAACCCGCAATAGCTCGCACACTTCCTTGATGGTAAATAGGGGCTGCTCCATGCTGATACCAGTTAACACTACTTTACTTAGCTACTGCAATACTGCATTGCTTTATTACGCCCTTCCGTGATAACATTCGGCGAACATGTCTTACGTTTGGCGAATAAAACCCAGCACCCCGCCACCCCTCCCCTCTGCCCGTACCCCAGCAAAAGCCCCTTTCTGGACGGCTTTTCTGCCCGATCTGGCTGGCTGGAAAACATATTCGCCAAATAGTTATTTTGCGAACTGCTGCCCTCTCCCCCACCCTCACGCCCCCCGGGGGACGCACCCATAGGAGGTCAATGCAACCCGACTCCCTCACCGCCTTCGCCCACTACCTCGAGGTCGAGGCCCAGCTCTCCCCCCGCACCGTGCGGGAGTACAGCACGGACGTGCGCCTCTTCCGTAGCTGGCTCGATGCGGCCCACCCGCTCACCGCCTGGCCCGAGGTGGCCCCCAGCCATTTGCGGGGCTTTCTGGTGGCCCGCCGCTTCCGGCCCCACCGGCAGGCCCGGGTGCTCTCGGCGCTGGACAAGTTCTTCTGGTATCTGCTCACGGTGGAGAAACTCCCCGGCCTGGCCGGCAACCCGGTCGACGCCCTCACCCGCCCCAAACTGCCCGAACGCCTGCCCCGCTACCGCGAGGTGCACGAGGTGCAGGCCTTCCTCGAGGCTGCCCTGCAAAACCCCAGCCCCACCCTGGGGCTGCGCGACTACTGCCTGGCCCGTTTCCTGGTCTCCTCCGGGCTGCGCCTCTCGGCCTGCCTGGGCCTCACCCTGGACGACGTGCGTTACCGCGACGGCTTCCCCTACGCGGTGCGCTACGTGGGCAAGGGCAACAAGGAGCGCGAAAAGGTGCTTACCGAGGGGGCGGCCCAGGCCCTGGCCCAGTGGCTCAAACACCGCAAGGGCTACCCCGCCCCGAGCCGGCACATCTGGGTACACCTCCAGGGCCGGGCGGCAGGGCAGGTGATGACCCCTCGAGCGGTGCAGCTCATGTTCAAGCGGGTGGCTCGGCGGGCCAGTCTCGACCCCAAAGGCTTCAGCCCGCACAAGCTGCGGCATAGCTTCGCCACCTGGCTGCGCAAGAAGGGGGTGGCCCTGGACGTGATCCGCGAGGCGCTGGATCACTCGAGCATCCAGACCACCCAGATCTATGCGCGGGTGGGGAATGAGGAGCTCGAGGCGGCGCTCAGGGCGTTTCCGAATGTGATGTGAGGTAACTGCTCCGGTCAGATGGGCACAAAATGCGTCGCCTCCTGCGGAAGGGTGATGTAGGTCAGGGGCATCCCGGCTGGGACGGTGCGGGGAGCCTTACTGCTACGGTGATGGGGTTGAGAGAAACCCGCTTTCCCACCATGGGGTTCCAGCCACTGGAGAGCTCGAGGTTGTAAACGAAGCGCCGCTCTGGCGCTATTACCGGTGCATTCCTGATACTTCCTTGGTGTAGAGGTAGGCAGTCCTCTTGTAACCCGACGCATTTGGGGAAACTGTTGTGTTTTTAGTAAGTAGTAATAGCTACTTGATTTTTTACTATAGTCTAGTAATAATGTACTCATGCCTCGGACCAAGTCACCCTACGGAGTTTCCGAACACGCCGTCCAGCGCTATATGGAACGTTTTCGCTGCCGCGACCCGTTCAAGGCCCGCGAGACCCTGAACCGTCGGGCCCGCAAGGCTCGGCCCCTGCCCCCGGTGGCCCGGGGCTACGCTCGAGGGGAGGCCCTCCTGCTGCGGGATGATTCGCTCGTGATGGTCATGGATCCGGCAGCGCGGGCCATCGTGACCTGCTATCCCTACGAAGGAGGCAGCCAGTGAAGAAAACCACCAGCCTCTACCTGAACGAGCTTTACGCCAACCGGGTGAACCGTCACCTCGAGCGCGCCCTGGATGGGCGGGGCAGCCTGACCGGCTTTTTTGCCTGGGTGGCGGAGCAGGCCCATGCTGCCCTGATTGAAGGCGGGCATCAGCTTTCCAACAGAGCCGAAGCCCAGAGCGCCCTGGGGCGCTGGTTGGGGCTGCTCGAGAGCGCGGCCCCGGATATGGACAAGTACCGCCATGCCTGGGAGGCCCAGGCCCGCTACTGGCCCTGGCACCCGACCAACCCGGCAGCCTCCCACCTCCTGGCCCTGTTTGTCCTCAAGCGGGAGTCCCCGCTATGGAATCGCCCACGCGGTACTCTCCAGCGCAGCGCCCAGGAGGCTGGTCTGTTTTACATCGGAAACGGCGACCCGCTGGAGGCCTTTGTCGAGGCAGCCCGTTCGGAGGAACCGAAGAAAACGGAGCCGGTAGAGCGCCAGTATTATCTCCTCTGGCACAAAGACCGGCTGGAGATTCTGGCCGAGCCGCCCCGCTCCCAGCCGATCAGCCTCTACGTCCATCCCGAGGCCCACGGAGCCTTGCTCCGCGCCTTCCAGAACACCCTGTTTGAACGTTTGCTGGGCACCCTGGATGATCTGCTGGCCCAGGCCTGGCCCCGGTTCCCGTGGCTGCTGGCTGTCCTGGAGCGGCCAGAGAATTTCGTCACCCATCGAGAGCTGCTGATGGCCGATCTATTTGCGGAGGAGCCGGGGCCGCTTCCGCTTCTCCCCGTGCGGCGTGGGATTGTATCCACCCTGCCCGCCAGCATGACTGGCAGCCATTGGTTGCGGGATCTGGCCCGCACCCCCGAGGACATTACCTGGCTGGCGGAGCGCCTCAAGCGCTGCGAAGACGATAACTTTTCGGAGAAGGATCACCGCCGGTACGGGGGCAAGGCGAAGTTCGATGCGGAATTCTACCTGCTCCTTTCTTCCTTTGAGCTGGACTGGCAGGCCCTTAATGAGCTGGTCATGCGCTTTGGAGCGGCGGCGGTACGGAAGGGCCTGGAGGAAGCCGCTGCCAGCAACTCCGAAATTCGCGCGACTGGTTTTGCAACCGAGATCCACCCCTCGGTCTGGATGGCCCTGGATCTGGGCCTGCTGGAGACCCCGATTCAGGATGTGGAGCGCCTCCCGGCCCAGGCGGTGGGCGCCTTCATGGCCCGGTATGGCCTGCGCGAGCTGCGCCCGGAGCGGCGGCTGGCCTACCAGGTGCTCCGGCAAATCCTGCCGCAGGAGGAGCGGGTGCAGGATCCCCTGGAATTCCACGTGTTGCGGCTCCTGCAAGCCTACGCCCTGGCGGTGCTGCCCGAGGAGGAGCGGGAGCCCGAGCGGGTCAGCCACGCCATGCTCTGCACCCTGGGGCAGCCCGACCTGTTCCCGGTGCGGGATACCCTCGAGGCCTGGACGGGTCTGCATGTCAGGGCGGACGGCCCTGAACGCTGGCGCTTCTACCAGGGGCGCAAGCTGTGGAAAACCCTCTCCAGCCGGGAGGCTGCCAGTGCCGCCCACTGGCTCAATCAGCTGGCACCTGTCAGCCACGACTACACCGCCAAGGGTGTGGGCACGGTCAGGTGGGGGCTGGACCTCAAGGCCTTAAGTATTCTAGGTATTCCGTCCCTGCTGGAAGCCGATGAGCTGCGGGTGGTCTTTGCCCTGGGGCCCGAGGTGCTGGAAGCGGTGCTGGAGCTTGTGGCTGCATATCCGGGAGACCAGAAAACCAACTGGATGCGGGGCACCTTTCAGCCCCTGATGACAGCGCTGATTGGCCGCCTGCGCCAGAGGGCCAGCGTCAAGGCCAGGCGGGTTTCTGCTTGAGTTGCTGCCAGCCCTGAAATCGCGGAGGTTTTATGAGAGCATCCTGGCCGGTTGGTACGAGGTTTCTGATAGAGATTGCCGGTTCGAAATCGACCTGGCAACTGGGGCATGAGCTGGATCTGGATCAGCGCGTGATGAGCCTGGAGTCCCCCCTTGCCAGCGTGCTGCTGACCACCCTCCCCGAAGAGCCCTTTTCGTTCAAGGGGCCAAGGGGCATCGTCGAGGGGAGGCTTGTCAGCGTGGAGCACCCCGACGGGGCAGAGGGCCTGGAGGAAGTCCTGGGGGGCATCCGTTTCTTGCGAAACATCCAGGCCAGGGTTTCTGCGAAACAGGTGTTGGGCCAGGAAGAAAAGGCGCATCTGAATAGCCTCGGGGAGTATGGCCTGCTTGCAGAAGCCCTGGAAATTGAGTTTGCCGCAACCAGGGATACCCTGGCTGCGGTGATGGCCAGCAGCAACTGGCGGAAGGCGGGGAATCCGCTCAAGGCGTTGCGGGTCACCGAAGGCGTGGAAGACCGCGATCCGGTGCGGATGTCGATGCTCCTCACCACACGGGGGGCTGCACTGCTGGACATCGGTGACCTGGATGGCGCGGAACTCTGGGCCCAGCGGGCGATAGCCCTGACCCCGAGCAGCCACTATCCCAGGAATCTGCTTGCAAAGGTCATGATGAGTCGCGGGCAGATCGGCGAGGGAATGCTCGCATTCGAGCAGGCGCAAAGGCTCGAATCAGGCCGGATGTTCGATTGGGAAGATTAGCTGCGTCGGGGCAGAGATGATACCCTGCTATCCCTTATCCGACGGGCTTGCAGGTTGGGACTCGGCTGCCGGGCGTACCCCAGCGCTATCAATCACCTCCACCCCCACCACCAGATCCACCTCGGGTTGGGGCGTATCTCTCTTGCGTAGCAGCACCGCAAAGCGCTCCTGGATTTCTCGAAGGGCTCGAGGTTCTCCCGCTCTTGGGTGAAGTGCCTTACCACAAAGGTAGCAGGAATCCCAGCGCTGCGGGGTTTATTGTACTGCTCACCGGGTTACAATCAGCTGATCGAGCAAATTGCTAACCTGCCAGGCTTCCGGCCCCGTAAGCCAAACGCCCAGTTCATGATTGTTTACCAGGCCACCTGCAGTAAAGTTGGCCGATCCGATTACGGCATCATTTCGATCTACCACCAGAACCTTCATGTGAAGACGGCCATTTGAGGAGTCGGGAAATTCGAACACCGCCTGCTCTTCCGCCAGACTCTTCAGTGCCGCCTGAACTATTTGATGCTGCGCTGAAATAGCACGGGTTATGAGGGTCACCCGTATTCCCGACCTGCTTTTACGAGCAATGTCCTTCAGAATCCCCACAAATGATGGGTCAAAACTGTAAGCGGCAATCTGAATCTCGTTACTGGCTGCTCCGATCAGCTCCTCAATGACTGCGTCGAAGGAACGTACTCCCCCGCCTACAAGGCGGTCACCGGTGGCCAGGATGGCTTTGATTGGCATCTCAGGGCTCAGGGGAGGTTGTCAAGCAGAACGTTGCGATCCAGCCACAGATTCCGCTGTTCACAACTTGTTTCAGAGATGAGCGAGCAGGCATAACAGGCAGCACCGGAGTGCTTACCCGGAACGAAGCGGTGTTCACGGCATAGCGGATCGGCTGAGCAGGTTTTCCCCATTGATATTGCCGAGGCCAGAATATGCTCAAATCTGGGCACAAGGGCGATCAATCCTCCGAGGCTTCCGTCTGAACCATATCCTGACGTGTAAAGAAGAATCCCACCGCGGGCCTGACCGGTCGCCTCGTCCACCTCAAGGTAGATACGCTCACGGATGGATGCAAGGCTGTATCCAGATTCCACCGATAATGCTCGCACAAGCAGGTGGGAAAGCGTGTGCCACCAGACGAAGACCGGATGTAATGAGTTGCGGCCATGATTTCCCGGATGAATGCCGGCCGTGTCGGGTGACCGCCCCGCTTCCTCAAAGCCCTCCCGCCATTTTCCTGCAGAGGCCCCCAGGAGGGGAGGGTGCCATCCGTCCCCGTCAGCAGTCAGGAAGATGCCCTCTCCCATTGCCTCATACCCTGGAAGCCAGGTCTGCCCTTCGAAGCTGGAATCGATGGGGACGAACTTCCCGGGTATGCCTCCAAGAGCCGGACCAACAGCCCTCCTGTATCCGATCTGAACAGTTACCGAGTGAAGCTTCTCGACGGGAGCCACCCTGAACCGTATGCTACCCCGGGCGCCAGGAAACACCCTTACCCGTGCCGGATTGATTTCCAGCAATGATACGGGCTTCGATCCTGTCGGACCTGTCGTCACTTTCGGAGGCACTCCCTGCACAGCCCCGACCCGAAAGGCGCGAAACTCGTCCAGAAGTATTCGTTGCATGTCGGGAGCGGGATGATGGGTGAGGAGATCGCGGACGGCAGACCTGATGGCCCCGAAGTCCTGCTGCTGTATGTATTCAATTTCGTCATCCCGCAGCCCACCCGGCCCCTTCGGGCAGGCACTTCCGAGCCACTGCTGGAATTCCTGTTCTGCAGGGTCTTCTAAACGCTGCTGTGATCGATTCAGCCGTCCCAGCATCGCGAGGGCGCTCTCCAGGCTTTCCCTCACTCTCGGCCGGCCCAGGAGCTGGTGCAGCCGGGTCTCCAGCGGCGGTACGGTGATGAAGGTGAGCAGTTCTGGAATACGAAGGCTTGTGGCCTGTCGCTGAATAACCCAGGCCCGCTGGCTGCAGCCACTCCTCTGAGGACCGCTATCGAGCTGCTCGCGCTCTGGATAGCGGCCTGAACACAGCCAGGAACGGTTGTACGCCTCCCCGAGGCTGATCTGCTGGTGACAGCGCGGACACCTGATCAGCGTGGCGCTCAGGCTGCTTCCCTGGTTGCGCCACAGGAAGTACTCCGGTGCAGCCTCCTCCGTGCATGGTGTCTTCGAATGAACCAGGAGATTCCAGTTCACCTCATCAAGGTGTCCTTCAGGGCAGGCCATCACGAAACGGATGGCCTCGATGCGACGTGATTGTTCACCGGATTGCTCACAATCAGGGCAGGCTCGGGGATAAAGAATGGAGTGCTTCACGCAGAGCTTCCACACCGGGAAAGCCCTGGTTCGATAGAGGGGCCTGTGCGCCGGACGGCCCAGCATCGCATTTGAAGGCACCCGAAACACACGGCGGTTACCCAGAATGGTCTTTAGATGTGGCGTGTCCAGGGCAAATCTATCCGGGTCTACACCTTGAGGGAAGAGTCCGTGCTGAGCAAGGGGCACCAGCCGCGGGCCCCCTGTGGTTTCCACAATGGCTCCGGGCCCGAGCTGCAGAATGAGCTGTGAAAGGCGTACCTCCTGATATCTGGGCATCAGCTGTCACCTCCCGTATCAATGCTGATGGTTTCCTCAACTTCCCGGAGGGATTGCGGGGCATTTTCATAGACCACTGGCAGTCCGGCTCCCTGGTGTGCAGGATCCCCAAGGACCACTGGATATCTGGGTGGATCATAGGGTGAGTACTCCCAGTACTTCAATCCAGGCTGGCCGCGGGCGATCATCTTCCAGCGATCGAGTTCTGAATCTGCAAATAACTGCACATCTCCCGGCAGCGGCCTCCGCAGTTCTGGCTGGGTCTGTCCACGCGCTTCGATGATTCGCGGGAGAACGGAGATGTCAGCCTGAGCCTGAGAGCTGGAAGATGCAATGTACTTCGGGTTGCTCTTCCAGCGAGCGCCGGTCTGGCGCCCGTTGATCAGCAGCGCCACCATAACCGGCCCTGCCGCAAGATCCAGAGCCCCCGGAGAGAAGGGCATGACGGTCACCGGTTCAACGTGCCGATAGATCTGTCGGTGATAACCACAGAAAAATTCGTAGTGGCTCAGGTCGCGAGGCCGACTGGCTCGCAAAAACGTCAGCACCAGGGCTGCACGGGCGCGACCAACGCGTCCGGCAGCCTGGATATAGGAGGATGTTGTCTTCGGCTGTCCATGCACCACCATCAGGGAGAGCCGTGAAACATCCACACCCGTTCCGAACATGGAGGTGGCCAGCAGGGCATCCGGTGACTCAGAACCACTTCTGCTCAGACGCTCCAGAATCGCTGGCAGGTCAGTGGAATCTTCACGGCTTGAAAGCTCAAGGATGCCATCCTCATCGAACGGTCGGGGACTTTCTCCCCGTCTGTCCGCCAGGGTCTGCAGATGCAGCTTGATATCCTGGCGGGTGAGGGCACGCACGCCTGCGAGCTCCCGTACCGCATTGAAATAGCCTGCCAGCGTTTTGAAGTAGTCGAAGTCCGGGTCGCCAGAGCGCACATGAGCTGCCTGGAGCAGAATCGACCATAACCTGTAGAGCGGCTTGAGCGGACCGGTGCCGGGTGCGGCAAGGCCAACGAACAGCTGCCCTGGCCGCGATTCATCGAGTGGGTGGGGTTCGGCAGTGCGCAGGAAGAAACGGTCATCCGCCTCGAGTCCGCGAGGCGGAAAGACCGCCAGACTGCGGTTGAATATAGCCTGGATCTGGCTGCCCGCCTCCCGCACCGTCGCCGATGAGGATATGTATTTCGCAGGATAGCCCTGATAGCAGGCAAGGGTATCAATAGCGATCTCATACAGCCCGACCATACTGCCCAGGGGTCCCTCCAGCAGATGGAGTTCATCCTGAAGAATGAGCTCTGGTGGGTCGAGGGGCTGACAGGCTGTGCCGAGGTCAGCCATGGCCGAGCACTCGCTGCAGTCAAGTGTGTAACCATCCCAGGGGTGGTAATAACCCACGTTTCCGAACAGACGCGCTGCACGGGGCTCAAAGGCCAGGCGGGCGAACTTATCCACGGTTGCAATGAGTAAAGACGGAGGGTGAGCGTACAGCTGCTCATCAACGGTCTGGGCAGGGATGGGAACACGTGAAGCAGCCAGTATCGTACCCTGTGCCTGCCACGGGGGGATGACCCGGCGGAGTCTGCCGGCCCCGAGATGGGGGAGCCTGACCTCGACTGTTCCGATACGTGTGTGCTGATACCCCCCATTCAGTCCTTTGCGTGCAGTTCCTGTGGACGCATGAAAGAATGAGTCATCAGCCGGAGCGCTCTCGCACCAGGGGGTGCTGCCCAGGGGGCAGTCAGGGTTAGGGCACCAGATCTCGAAATCCACCGGAACCGCCGCGCCTCCTGGCTTTGTGTTGCGCCGCATCCTGGCAAAGTACCCGGGTCGTGCGGCGCTGAGCGGGCAGAGAGTGAGTGTCCGCCCCGGGCCGTTCTTCCACCAGGCATCAAACGCTGCCTGGGTAAGGGATCGTGTCAGGGTGAAATCCAGAGTAAGGACAGTGTAGTCCGAGGGTAAGGCGGTAGAGGTGCATGTCAGGCTGCTGGCCTCGCGCATCCCGCGGATATGCGGCAGATGCCGGTCCACCTCGTCCTTTGACTGCCTGAGGACAAGGTGGACTCGATGTTTACCGGCGGGAAGACCCCGCCTGGGAAGGGCGAGCAGCGCGTCGCATGCAGGGCAGTTGAGCACCTGGGCTGGCTCCCCCTGACCATACTCCCCGCGCAAAATGCTGATCGCTCCGCGCTGGTCACGGAAATCGTTCAGTCGATTGGGGGTCAGTCCTCCGCCGACCCACAGTCCGATGGAAAAGCGTGCTGTTCCCCAGATGAAGTTCGAGGTGTCCGTGCAACCCTCCGGTCTCCACCCTGCCTGCCCCCTCTCGAGTCCCTGGACGCGCAGGAACTCGCAGGCCGTAACCATCGCCAGGGCGCGGCGGTACTGCTGGAGGGTAAGCAGCCTGAGTGTATATCGCGAGATTACGGCTGTACCCGCACCCGAATGGCCTCCACTATTCTGACGCAGGGCACGCCGCCTTCTGTAAGCCATGGTAAACGCAGCCATGGCAAGATATGCCTCGGTCTTCCCGCCTCCGGTGGGAACCCACAGCAGATCACAGACGGTTCTGTCGTCCGATCCAGGGTTCACCACCGACTCCAGGATCGAGAGCATGAACCCGAGCTGGAAGGGTCGCCAGCGCAAAGTGCCAGCCCCACCCAGCTGTTTCCAGGAAGCCTGCTGCCACATCACCCGGTTGGCAAAGCAGAAGGCCAGGCGGGCATCCGGATCGCTGCGCAGCACCTCGAGGCCGCGCCTCATCCTGTGCAGCACCTGCTTCGCCTCTTCGAGAAGCTCCTGGGCGGCTGTTGCATCCCGTCCCTCGAATGCCACAGCCCGGGCAGAACACTCATTAATCCACTTCTCATAACCGTGCACCAGGGGCTCGAGCATGGGTACCAGATGCTGCACTTCGCACGAGCGTGAGAGCACAGCGGCGTCGAGTTCCGGAGCCCGCCCGTACCTTTCCTCCCATTCCCAGCTCGGAGCCTGCAGAGCATACATCGGTATGAACTCGGAACGAACATCCGGAGCCAGGAATCGATCACGGTCATGCTCATCGAGAAGTTCGCCATCAGGCCAGGTAAAACTGGTTTTCCTGCCTGGACTGCCGAAGGGTCGCTCGGGGTCTATCTCACGCCAGATAGCGGAGCACAGGTGGCCGCGTGCATAGGCCGGACGGTTTCGATAGAGAAACTCGAGCCTGCCCTCCTCTGCTTCCCCCTGCGAACGCATGGGCATGAGGCGGATACTCTCCCCCAGCAGTATCCGTACTGAGGGTTGATAGATGCACTCTGCTGCCGAAAGCACTTCTTTGTCGGCCGGCAGTATGCGATTGACGAGCTGCAGCAATATCCTCAAACCCTCACCCTCCCGGATGAGGCGAAGGTGAAGCGAAAGCTCGCTTGTCGTCTGCCTTTCCGAGCTTGCGCGGCCGGATTCATCCAGCCACAGTGTTAACCCGTTGCTCACCTCGACCGAATCGGCGATCCAGACACGAGGTTGGCGGCTCCAGGTACGACGACCGTCCTGGTTGATTTCAAAGTAACGTGCCCAGGTCACGCAGAAACTCAGTTTGAGGGGCAGGGGCCCCGCCACCTCAAAAGAGAGGCCAAGCACCGAGGGACGGCTCTTCGGATCAAGAGCCGGTGAAAAGACCGGGGCGACAGAGTCGAGGTCACCGTCCCGATCCTCCTCACCGGCTTCGGAATCTTCCTCAGGGGTCTCCGCCTCGGTGTCCAGGTCGCGAATCCGAGCAGTGAGGTCTGCAGGTTGCAAAACGCCAGTGATGTACTCGCCCAGCGGACTTTCGTCCAGGGTTTCCCTCACCCCGAACCTGGGGCCGAGAAGATCACACACAGCTTCCGATACAAGTTCACTTCGCAGTGGCATACTGGCTCCCATAAAGACAGATGGATTGCAGCGGGCATCGATGACACGCAGGCATGGCGGGGGTGCAGATAAGAGCCGCAAGGTCGAGCAGGGCGAGGTTGAATAGCCTCGGTCGGTCTCTGTCAAGCAGCTCTGCCATTATTGTGCGAAATATTCTGCTTTTGCGTGAAGAATCCTGAACATCCAGCCGGAAAAGCCTGCCAAGCACGCGTACGGTGTTGGTATCCAGGATTGGCTCGGGCCGATCAAAGGCGAAACAGGACGTTGCGGCAGCAATGTACAGGCCGATCCCGGGCAGCGTCCTGAGCATTTCCACGCTGCCGGGAATGTCACCGCCAAAACGACTTACCACTTCCCGAGCCATCTCAAGTAGTAGGGGTACCCGCCAGTGCAGGCCCAGTGACCGGAGCAGGTCAGCGAGGTCTTCAAGCTGGGCTGCGGCCAGGGCGTGGACGGTAGGGTAGCGCTCCAGAACCCTGTGGTAGATCGGCACCACCTGGTCAGCTCGTGTGCGGTGGAGCAGCACCTCAGCGAGCAGTATGTGGTAGGGTTCCCGGGTCTCCCTCCAGGGATAGACCCTCAGGTTGTCGCGACCCCATTCAATAAGGGTCTCCCGAAGCTGATGGATGGTGCTGCTAGAGTTCATACAGGAGTTCCCGCATGACCCTGGCTGCCACGCTGGAGAACACAGGGCTCACGGCGTCCGCCACCATCTGATAGCGATGCTTCATACCCATGGGTTCAGGGAAGCGGAATTCTCTGTCAAAACCCATGATCGACATGGCCTCTCTAACCGAGATGACCCTCTGAGGTATCCCGTGGCCATTCCCAGCGTAGGGATGGAGGATATAGGTCTTCATCACGCTGCCAAATGAGGGAGCGGGGCGATCGGGGTTCAGCCTGTACCAACCAAAGCGATTCTCCGAGTATTTGTCGAGGTAGTTGTTGATGGTTCTGAAGTTCGGCCAGTGGTGGTCAGCCATCTCTCCGTAGCCCAGCGGTAGCAGGTATTCCAGGGCCTGGGCTACCGTCTGGGCGGGAGCCCGGTGGTTTTCGAGTCGCTCAAAGAACTCCCTTGCGAGGTTTACCCGCCGCCCCCGGCGAAAGCCCACCGCGAAGAACCTCTGGCGGGAAGTGGCTGCTCCATAGTCGGAGTAACGGATTGCTCCGGATTCGATCCAGTACCTTTTCGCCAGTAAGCTTTTCCAGCGAAGGAAGGTTATGTCCGTGCTGACAGGCAGAACGTTTTCCATCAAAAAGGCCTCTGGGCGCAACTCTCTAATGTAGCGGAAGTAGCTCTCGAGTAATGAATAGTCTCTGTGCGCTTCTCGATAACGCTCTGGTCGCCGGTTGACGTTACTCCAGGGCCGGCACGGTGGCCCACCAGTAACTACCAGTGGCTCACCTGTTAGGGGCCGGGAAATCTGCCCTGGAAGGGAAAGATCCCTCACTTTCGCTTCCCCGATGTGGTTGAGCTCAAAGATCTCTCCTACCCGGGGATAGCTGTCAAAACCGGTGACCTTAAATCCGTTTCTGGCGAATCCAAGCGCCAGGCCACCCATGCCACAAAACAGATCAATCAACTTCATAGTATTTGCACCCAGCCGCAGTTCATTCACCCAGTTCCTGAATTACTGCATTTCTCAACCCCTCATCCTCCTCGAGCCTCCTCAACAACACCCGCAACACCCGGCTGCTATCCACCCCCGCCTCGAGCGCAAACCGTTTCAAGAACTTGTGCTGTGCAGGCTCGAGATCCAGCGTGTAGCGCACCATTTTGGGTTTGGGTTTTGGGGGAGCGGGGGTATTCCCCTGGGGTGTGGTTAGGATCCCTCGGGGTTCCTCGGCTGGGAGCAGGGCCGTCTCCTCTACCTCCGGCACCACCACCGCTATGGGCCTGGGCTGCTCGGTGGTCTTGCGGAAGCGGGCCAGGATGTCGCTGGCGGGTTTGGGCTTGCTCATGCCGCCACCTCCCCCAGCAGCTCGGCCAGCACCTGCTCGTATTCCCCCACCTCCGCCGGGTTCAGCCCGAAGCTGGTGGCGTAGCCTTCCCGCAGCGGCACCTCGGCCTCCAGCACCGGCAGTTCCATCTCCTGCAACATCTGCCGGGCCGCACTGGCGCTGCGGGTGCCCCGGCGCACCTTGGTCAGCAGCATGGCAATGCGCAAGGGGTTCAGGGGCTCCACCTCGGCCAGCAGCTCCAGGGTGGGGCGCAGCCGATCCATGTCCATCAGGCTGGGGGGAATGGGAATCAGGGCCACCTCGGCCACCAGTGCCGCACTCCGCACCACCCCCAGGTCGCCCGGCGGGGTATCCACCACCACATGCGCAAAGCCCCTGGCCAGCTCGGGCACCTGCTTGTGCAGGGTCTTGACCGGCAGGGCGGTCACGGTAAAGGGCAGACTCTCGGCCTGGTCGCCCCAGGAGAGCGCCGAGCCCTGGGGGTCGGCGTCCACCAGCAGGGTCTTGCCCCGCCGGGCCAGGGCTGCCGCCAGGTAGACCGAGGTGGTGGTCTTGCCGGTGCCGCCCTTCAGGTTGATCACCGCCAGCCTCATGCCGCCCCCCGCAGTCGTCGCACGTGGGCCAGGTCGCCCGCGTCCACCGGGCGGATCTCCTCTTTTTGCAGGGTCAGCACCCCCAGGGTCTCCCCCGCCAGGGTCACGAACTCCACCTCAAAAGCCTCGCCGTCGCCATGCACATGCACCACCGTTCCCACGTCCCCGGCCAGCAGGCCCAGCTCGGGCCGGTTCACGTTCAGCACCACACTGTCCAGTTCACGGATCATTGTTTTTTTCCTTTGCCCTGTTGGTTGGAGGTTCAAGGCGTCCTCTCCCGCAGGTGGTCAATGGCCTCGAGGGCCTCGAGCGAACCCACCAGCCGGGCGGCCTCGGCCCTGGGCACCCGCCAGGAGCGGCCCACCTTCCGCGCCTCCAGCTCCTGGGTGCGGCACATCCGGCGGATGGTCTCCTCGCTCACCTTGAGCAACCGGGCCAGTTCCTCAGGGGTGTAGAACGCCGGGCTTTGCATTCTGCCATCATGACACACAGTACACAGTGGACACAAGCAGTAATGCCGTAGTGCAGTAGCTAAGTATTTGCGGTTTACTCCAAGCTTCCGTCCTGTACGGCGATAGCCTAAAAGTAATACAGTAAAAAAGTAGTTACTTATCAAGGTAACTAAGTAATCAAGTATTGCAGTAACTAAGTAACTACGTATATCCTGCATCCATGTCGCACCCCTTTGTTGGCCGCAAGGATGAAGGCCGCGCCCTGCTACTGGGGGTGCAGCGGGGGCGCAGTACCCTGCTGGTGGCCCCGCCGGGTTATGGCAAGAGCCACCTGCTCGAGGAGGTGCGTCCGGCCCTGGGGGCCTGGGCGCTGTTGTTCTGGACCGACAAGGTGGGCCCCTTCAACAGCTTTCTACGTGACCTCTTCCGCGAGTTGTGGGACGCCCGGGTGCCTATCCCCGAGGTGAACTACAGCAAAAGCTTCGAGGCCGACCTCAAGGCTTGGGGCCGTCGCTACACCAATACCGACGAAAAGGCCCGCTCCATCGTGGCCGCCCTCAAACAGTACCAGGCTGGGGGCATCAACCGCCCCATCCTGGTAATCGAAGACGTCTCGGCCATTACCCCTTCGATGGTGCCCTGGCTGGTAGCGCTGGCCGAGGTCGCCACCCTGGTTTGCGGGGCCTATCCCGAGACCCTCCGCAAGGCCGGCACTCGCAAGTTCTGGATGCGCCTCGACCGCATAGACCTACCGCCCCTAAGCCCAAAGGAGAGCCGCGAGCTGGCCGAGGCACTGGTACAGGTGTACGGCATCGTGGCCGAGGACCTCGAGGTCTACCTGGCCCGCGTCAGTGCGCTCTCCGGGGGCATTCCTGGCGAGCTGGTGCGCCTGGTGCGCTACGTGGAGGCCGAGGCCATCGTTCGCAACCGCGATGTGGGGACTGGCTACGCCCAGAACCGCGCCCAGCGGGAGGAGCGGGGGGTAGCCCTGGCCCCTCTGCTCCTGGTGCTGGGCGGGGCCGGGCTGGTTGTCCGCACACTGGGGCTGGCGCGGGGCGAGATGGATCTCTACGTGGCGGGTGCGGTGCTGGTCGGCCTTTTTATCGTCACCGGTCCCTGGCTGCGAAAGGCGGTGGTGGCCCAGTGAACCTGCCCCCCGAGCTGGCCCACCTGCTGCCCCGGGCGAGCCCCTGGCCCGCTAAGTGGACGACCTGCCCCTGCAAAAGCTGGCCGAGCAGTCCAACTCCAAAAAAGCCGATGCCGAGCGATTGGCCGCCGAGGTTACCCGCCTCGAGGTGCGCTACCGGCGCGAAAAAGCCGCCCTGCAAGCCGAGCTACAGGCCGCCCGTGAGCGGTTGGGTCGGGTGCGCTACCTGGTGGCCCAGGGGGCAGAACCCCGCGCAGCAGAAGCTGAGGCCAGGGGCCAGGTGGAGGCACTCGAGGCCGGCAGATCCGGCTCGACCTGGACTACAGCAGCCAGCGGGCCCGGCTTCTGGAAACCCAGCGAGAGCGTCTGCTCGAGGCCCAGCAGCTTGCCCGGCGGCAGGGCCGCGAGGCCGAGCGCCAGCTCGTGCGGTCTCCCGTTTCAGGCCGGGTAGCCGAGGTGCGGGTGCGCGAAGTGACGGCTCGGGGGGTGACGGTGGAGGTGGTGGTGTTGGGGGAGCCTAAATAATCACTGGTGCTAGTCACAAAACGATGTCAGCTATACACAGGTCTGGGGAAGCGGCGATGAGGTTCAGGGCAATGATGAGGTAAGCCCACCAAGCAGTAAAGCCAAGTTCAGTACGGTGATGGCGTTTCTTGGCACCGAAAAAACGGGTTAGTTGAGACAACAACCTTTCGATGGACATACGCTCTGACCAGGTC
>NZ_JAGDFV010000044.1 GCF_017497985.1 Meiothermus sp. CFH 77666 | reverse complement strand
TAAACGCTACCAACCCCGTTCCCCGGCCATGGCTGCCCATCTCACTGACCGCATTTGGTCTATCTCTGACATCCTTCGCCATCAGGTCTTTCCATCCAGCCACCGGTGATAATCTCAAATGACTACCCAGTCCCGGATAGCTCGATATTTGCGAAGAGCGCTCTAAATGTGCAGATGTGCTGACCGAAGTCAGGTAGTCCCGCCTAGACCCCAGCCTCAAAACCCACCTGCCGCAGCGCTTCGTAAAGCCCTATGCCCACCGCTACGGCCAGGTTGAGGGAGCGCCCGCCCTGGCCGGGCATGGGGATGGTTACGCTGGGGAAGTGCGCCAGCACCTCTTCGGGCAACCCCCGGCTCTCCGGCCCAAAGAGCAGGTAATCGCCGGGTTGGTACTCTACCTCGGTGTAGAGCCTGGAAACCTTGCTGCTGAAAGCCCAGACCCGGCTGCGCTCTGGCAGGGCTTCCAGGAAAGCCTGCCAGGAATTGTGCAAAACGTAGTCCAGTGCAGGCCAGTAGTCCAGCCCGGCCCGCCTGAGCTTGGGGCTATTCCACTGGAAACCCAAAGGCCGAATCAGGTGCAGCCGGGCCCCGGTAGCGGCACAAGTGCGGGCGATGTTGCCCGTGTTCTGAGGAATTTCGGGCTGGTACAGCGCGACATTGAACACCCACTGAATTTAGCCTATTTCAGCCCAAAACCCTCCTGACCCAAAAGATTAAGACCCTCGGCCCAAAGTAACGGGTTTGCGCGGAAAAAGTAACGTTTGGGTGGGTATTTTTCCACGCTTTTTTCAACTACGTCTTGTTTACTGTAAAAAGGATGACTGAGGCCCTTCCCGAAATTGGACTCATGCTGCTGGCTGCCGTTGCCGGACTCTGGATCTGGTGGCTGGCCCGGCAGGAGCCCCTCTGGCAGGGAGCCTCGCTGGGGGTCTTGCTGGGGGGTTTGCAGATAGGGGCTATGCTGCTCGAGCCCATCAGCACCCCCTCGGTCACCTTCCAGCCCTCGGGTGGTTTGCTGCTGCTGGGGGTACTGGCCTGGGCGGCTACCCTGCGAAGGTTGCATCCAACGGATTCACCCCGGTACAGCCTGGGTTTGCTTCCATTCGTACCTTTCATGGTGCTGGGCCTTCTTCAGGGGCCGGGCCTCGAGCTTGCCCGCGCCCTCTGGCTGGTCGACCTGCTACCCCTACTGCTGGCCTTGCCCCTGCTCGAGGCGGCCCTACGCGGACAGGTCGGCGAGGGCCGACTGGTCTGGGGGCTGGGGCTGCTCTTCAAAGCGGGCGGCAGTCTGGCCCTGGCCTGGCTGGGCGAGGCCGGCGGTTTTACCTATCTGGCCTGGGCCATGAGCCTACTTCTGTTGGGCTCTGGTATCCACCTGGAAACCCACCAGGAACGCATCAGCAAACCCATACTGATCTTGATTGCAGCCGGTTTGCTGAGCAGTCTGGTGCTGCTCAGCCTGGATCTGCAGGCCTCTAACCGTTTTTCGGAATGGGTGCTGATAGGCTGGGCCTATGCGGCCTTCACGGCGATTACCGGGGTCGGACTGGTGGTTTACCAGCGCATCCTTCGCTCGGAACGGCAGCTCGAGCTGTGGGTCAACCTGCTCGAGACCCTCTCCAGCAAGAGCCAGGCCACCCAGCATCTCACCCCCCAGGGGGTCTTGCAAAGCGTGCTGGACGGCCTCAAGCCCCTGTTTAGCAACCTGGTGGGGCTGGAGGTACGCTCCGATACAACCTTCCGCGTAGGCCAGAGCGGCCCTTACGTGCGCACCTTTGAGCTGATGCTCGAGCACCCCACCGAAGCGCGGCTCTACTTTTCCGGCCCCCCCCAGGACGAGCGGGGGCTGGAAGCCCTGGCCCCGCTGCTCACCGAACGGCTACGGCTCTCGCTTACCCTCAACGAGTGGCGCAGCAAAGCCTACACCGACCCCCTCACCGGCCTCCTGAACCGGCGGGGGTTCGAGCGCCAGATGCAGCGGCTAATCCGACTGGCGGGCGAGCAGGGCAAGCCCATCGCCCTGGCCCTGCTGGACATAGACCGCTTTAAGCGCGTCAACGACACCTACGGCCACCCGGCCGGCGACGAGGTACTCAAACAACTGGCCGGACTGCTACGCAAGGCCAGCCGAAGCGACGACCTGGCCGTGCGCTTGGGCGGCGAGGAGTTTGGCCTGGTGCTGTTTGGGGCCGACCTCGAGGATGCCTACCACGTGCTCGAGCGCATCCAGAGCGAGGTGCGTTCCCTGTACATCCCTCCCATTAGCTGGCCCCTGAGCATCTCGGCTGGCCTGGCCGGCGGCGAGATTCCGCCCTCTATGAGCACCGTGCAGCGCTGGCTCGAGCAAGCCGACGAAGCCCTCTATGAAGCCAAAAAGTCGGGTCGTGATCGGATTTATCCGGTTCCGACGATGCCTGGGCTGGAGGACTTGCTGGAGTTGTAACACCGGGTAGGTTTGCCGCGAACCAACATGCCCTGGATGGAGATGGGCCGCGCAGAGCCAAGGAAGGGGAAAACCAAAGAAAAAAGAGGGAACCCTGGTTCCCTCTCTCGGCAAGCGGCAAAAGCCTACTTCCGCAACAGCCGCACCATCTCCACCAACTGCGCGGGGGCGGAGGGCTCGAGGTCGGCCTTGCAATGGGCCAGGTAGGTCTCGAGGATTTCCTCGCCCACAGAGTCCAGTGCGCTACGCACCCCGCTCAAAAGCGTCAGGATATCCTTGCACTCGCGGTCTTCTTCCACCATTTTTTGCAAACCACGCACCTGCCCTTCCAGGCGGCGCAACCGGTGGACAATTCTGGTTTTATCGCTCGGGCCGAAGGTGGCGGTTGGGGTTTGTTGGGAGGCAGTGGGCATATCGGGCATCTTTGGTTTTATCGGGTGGTGGGGTATCCTTTGGCCATCCAGGCCTGAATGCCCCCATGCACCAGGTTGAGGTTCTGGTATCCCTTACCCATCAGGTATCGCACCGCCACCCCGCTGCGGTTTTGCGTATTGCAGTGGATGTAGACCACCCGATCCTTGGGCACCCGGTTCCACCAGCGGTCGATCTCCTGCACCGGCCAGTTGACCGCGCCCTTGATGTGCCCCTGAGCGAACTCCTCTTGGGTACGCACATCAATCACAAACACCCTGGGGTTGGATAAGGCCGCCTTCAGGTCGTCTACTGTGACGATTTTTGTTTGGGCCAACCCAAAGGGAAGAACGGCCAGGAGTAAGGCCAGTAGCCTCATGCCACCACTCCGGAGCTGGCCTTGATGGCCGCCTCTACAAAGACCCGATCGGGCTGCCCGCCTAAAATGCGCTGCTGGGTGTTGCCGCTGATGATGGTGTCGGGTACGCCAGAGATGTTGTAGCGGCGCGAAAGGGTGGGGAACTCATTGGCCTCCACGCCTTCGGCTATCACGTTAGGGTTGTGGTAGGCCATTTTGAAGGTGGCCAGCACGGCCTGGGGGCAGTAGGGGCAGGTGGGGGTCACAAAGGCTTGCATCCGGACGGGCGCGGTTACCTTTTGCAAATCGGCTTGCGACTTCTCCCCCAGCTTGCTGTCGCCGGTGCCGAGCATCAGCAAGGCCTCTATAAGGGTGCTAAACTCGTAACCAGCAGGCAGCCCCAAAAAGCGGATGTTGCTGCGATTGGAGCCCTTTTCGCGCAGCAGAATGGTGGGCGCATAGTTCAGGCCCAGGGCCTGGGCTTCGGGGTCGGCGTGCAAGGAGCGTTGTTCCAGGCTGAGATTGGGGTTCAAAGCGACAACTTCCTTCAGCAAGCCCAGGGTCTCGTCCTGAAGGCCCACTTCCTGACCGGGAAGCTCGATGCCCGAGGTGGTAAACACCACCAACTCCACCGGGTTCTGAATAGGAGCCAGCATCTCGCGCACCTGGCCTTGAATCTTTTCGTCTAAGAACATGGTTTTCTCCTTTGGCGGGGCAGCATACCCCCACCGGTATATGGCAGTATACCCCCTGGGGATATATTGCGCAAGTGAACTTTGTCTTCCGGCCAAAAGCAATAGACTGAAAGATATGTGGGGATGGTTGAAAAATCTGTTGGGACTGGGGCCCAGGGTGCCCCGGATTGCTGCCAGGGAAGCCCAGGAAAAGCTCAGGGCAGGGGCGGTGATGATAGATGTGCGCACCCCCCTCGAGCGCAAACTGGCCAAAATTCCAGGCTCCCAGGGGCTGCCGCTGGCCGAGCTGGCCAGGCGCTGGGAAAGCCTGCCCAAAGACAAGCCCATCATCTGCCAGTGCGAAAGCGGCAGCCGCAGCCAGCAAGCCGCCGAGTTTCTGGCCCAGAAGGGCTTTGAGGTCTACAACCTGGCCGGGGGCATCTCGGCCTGGCAGGCCGCAGGTTTGCCGGTGAAAAAGGGCGATATTCAGCGCTAGAGGCCCAGCCTTGCCGCCAGCGCACGCACCGCCTCGATGGTGGTGGGCGGCCCATGTCCTACCAGGATGGTGTTGGCCTCGAGGCGGGCTATCTTGCCCACCGTGCGGCGGGCTTCCTGGGTGTCGTGGTTGACTATGGCGGGCGGCACCCAGGGGCCCCGGGGGCCTACCCGTAGGGCATCGCCTGCTAGAAGGGTACCCTGCCGCAGCAAACCTACTTGCCCAGGCGTGTGCCCCGGCAGGTGCACCACCCGCCAGCCCAGCACAAAGGCCCCCTCCTCTACGGGAATAAGGGCCTCCTTCGGGAGGGGCCTGGGGCTATTGGCGATATAGTCCCCCAGCCAGGGGATGGGTGGGAAGGGAGGGCGGCGTTTGTCGCCGCAGATATAGGGGATATCCAGGGGGTGGGCGTAGATGGGAAGCCCAAAGCGCTCCCAGAGCATGCGGGCCCCGCCCACATGATCCAGGTGGTGGTGCGTCAGCAGCAGCGCTGCCGGTTTTTTGTCCCCCAGGTAGCGCAAGAGCTTTCGGTTCTCGTGCGGCATGCCGCTGTCTACCAGCAATAGCCCTTCAACTTCGCCCACCAGGTAGGTGTTGGCGGTCATGGGGAGAAGCTGCGTTTGCATTCAGGTTCTGGCAGGGCTCGACACCCTGCCGACCCCCATCCCGGCCAGCGCCTCGCGGATGGCCTCGGCGTCAATGCCGGCCTCACGGTGCATGCGGGGGATGGAGCCGTGGTCAAAGAAGCGGTCTGGCAGGCCCAGCACCCGGATGTCGGGCTTCAGGCCCAGTTCGTTGAGGGCTTCCAGCACCGCGCTGCCGAAGCCTCCCATCTTCTGGTGGTCTTCGGTGGTGACCAGCTTGTAGCCCTCGAGGGCCAGCCTCTTTAGCATCTCCCTGTCCAGCGGCTTGATGAACCGGGCGTTGATCACCCCCACCTCGGGGTTATCCAGGGCGGCCTCGAGGGCGTACTTGAGGGTCTTGCCAAAACCCAGGATATAGGCTTTGGAACCTTCCTTCAGCACTTCCCATCGGCCCCACTCAATCTCGGGCCAGGCCCCTTCGGGCGCTTTTTCCACGTTGTCGCGGGCGTAGCGGATGGCGATGGGCCCGCCCAGCGCCAGCGCTTTCTTGAGCATGGCCCGCAACTCCAGGGCATCCCTGGGGGCGGCAATCTGCACGTTAGGGATGGTACGCAGGTAGGCAATATCGAAGACCCCGTTATGGGTCGCCCCGTCGCCCCCCACAATCCCGGCCCGATCCACCGCCAACACCACCGGCAGGTTCTCGATGGCAATATCGTGAATCACCTGGTCGAAGGCCCGTTGCAAAAAGGTGGAGTAGATGGCCAGAACGGGCTTCAGGCCGCGCAGGGCCATCCCGGCGGCAGTAGTGGCCGCCACGTCCTCGCAGATGCCGGTGTCCAGGTAGCGCTCGGGGTGGGTCTGGGAGTAGCGCACCAGGCCCGAACCCTCGCGCATGGCCGGGGTAATCACAAAGAGTTTGGGTTCCTGGTAGGCCAGTTCGGTCACGGCGTCGCCAAAAGCCGCCGACCAGGAGTAGCCCTTGCTCACCTTCTCGGGGTTTTGAGGGTTGAAGCCGGGCGGCCCGTGCCAGTAGATGGGGTCTTCCTCGGCCACCCCGTAGCCCTTGCCCTTCTGGGTTACGATGTGCAGCAGGGTGGGGCCATCCAGCTCCTTGATCTGCTCCAGGATGTGAATCAGGCCCGGCAGGTCGTGCCCGTCCACCGGCCCCACGTAGCGGATGCCCCAGGCGTAGAAGGGGTTCTCCTGGTGCAGCATCAGCTTGGCGGCCTCCTTGGCCCGGTCTACCAGGTTGAAGAGTTTCGGGGAAATACCCTCCAGCACCTGCTTTCCCCATTTCTGGGTGTCCTGCACCCACTTCTTGGTCTGGTACTCCTTGAAGTAGCGGTTGAGCGCCCCCACGTTTTCCGAGATGGACATCTCGTTGTCGTTCAGAACCATCAAGAGCCTGGGCTTGCGCTCCCCAATCACGTTGAGGGCGGCCAGGGCCATTCCGCCCGTCAGAGCGCCGTCGCCGATGATGCCCACCACGTGGTAGTCCTGGCCCAGCGTATCGCGGGCCATGGCCATGCCCAGGGCGTTGGCCAGCGAGGTGGAGGCGTGGCCCACCGTGATGGCGTCGTGTTCGCTTTCCGAGACCTTGGTGAAGCCCGAGATGCCGCCTTCCTGGCGGATGGTGTGAATCACATCCTTGCGCCCGGTGAGGATTTTGTGGGCGTAGGCCTGGTGGCCCACATCGAAAAGCAGGCGGTCGCGGGGGGAGTCGAATACCTTGTGCAGGGCCACAATCAGCTCCACCGCCCCCAGCGAGGAGGCCAGGTGGCCCCCGTTCTGGGCGCACACCCGGATAATCTCGCTGCGCAGCTCTTCCGCCAGTTGCAGCAGCTCTTCCTGCGAGAGGGTTTTGAGGTCTTGGGGTTGGTTTACCTTTTGCAGAATCACATACGCCTCCCAAAACGATTGGGCGATAACGCGCCTACGGCCTACCTCTTGCCCTCAACTTTAGGGGTTTGCGAACCTGGTGCAGTACCCCAGAGAACAAAGGGGCTCCGCATTGTAAGGCCGCCTACGGTTCATTTGAAGTTGCGGTCTATGAGGGAGAGGCCCCCCTGGTCGCTGAAGTTGACCGAGCTGTAAATCTCGCCCACACCCGGAAAGAACCATAGCTCAAAGTTTTCCCGAAGGCTGGGGTTGCGGGGGTCGCGGTACTCGAGGCCAATGCGAAAAACCTCAAAACTGCCCGCCGGCACCGTAACGTTGGACTTGCCCAGCACGGTGTAGGTGTACTCCAGCACCCGGTCGCTGACCCGGGTGATCTGGTTGTTGGCGCGCAGCTCGATGACCTCGCGGGTCTGCCCGCCCCAGCGCGCCCCCACGGCCAGGCTGGCCTGCGGGGGGTATTCCTGAATGGCCGGGGTGTAGCGGGCGACCTGGATCCGGTCAAAGTCCTCGATGCCCAGAAGCCGCACCCCGCTGGCATCTATCTGGCGGTAGTAGGAACGCTCGAGGCCCCGCCCACTCAGGCGAAAGCGGATTGCCGGCTGGCCTTCAAAGGTGGTGGGGCCGATCACCGAGAGCCGCACCGGCGGGTCGCCAATGGAAGCCCGGGGCGGGAGGTAGACCCAGTCCAGCCCGGGCTGGGAGGGGTAAAAGCCGACCGAGCCCTGAATGAGGGCGGTGTTGGTCTGGGGTTCGCTGGCGCGTGGCGCACAGGCCGCCAACAAAAGCAAAACCGGTACAAGGATTCGCAGCATCGCTCCAATTTACCCCTGGTGAGGGGCGGGCGGATGTAAAACTTCGCGCAATTCGATTAGAAACAGGGGCAGCTCGGCCAGGGCCGGGGGCTCCTGGGCCCCCGAAACTAGCACCAGTTCGGCGCCCAGGCGCTCCAGGTACTCCACCCCACGCCGGAAACATTGGTTGAGTTCGTGGTGGCGCACCAGCAGGCGGTCTCGAGTGGGGCCTTCGGTGACCGGTTTGGCCAGAAAGTGCTCGAGCTCGGCCAGTTGCGGCAGCAGTTTGCGTAAATCCCGCCCATACTGCCGCACCTGCTTGAGCGGTTCGCGCAGGTGGGGGAGCCGCTCGCCCTGCTGCCGGACTTCGGCCAGGGCCAGATCCAGCCGGTGGGCCTGCTCGCTTTGGGTTGGTGGCAGGTTGCGGCCCGCGCCAAAGGCCCAGACCAAAAGCCCCACCACCAGCAGGAGCAGCATCAATTCAAGCAGCGCCAGGCCAGCCACCTTGCTTTTAGAATACGACCCCTATCCCGGAGTGCAAGCACTGAGGGGTGCGGTAAGAATATCCACTTCCGAAATCTACGATTCACGATCCAGAGCCAGGGCTTGCGCCGCGCCACTGCAAGCCCCTCATACGAGTCACACTGCATCAAAACCGCACCTTTCTATCGTGGGCGCACTTAGACCCTAGGCTACTTCCAGCGTTTCCAGATCAAACAACGGCTGAACCCCCGCCTCGCGCAACCGGCGGTAGCGTTTTGGCATTCTGGAAGGGGGCTTTAGCTCTGCGGGCAGCGCCTTTTTGGGCGCGGGGCGCAACTCGGCGAGTAGGCGGGCCACCTCGGCCTCGCTGAGGGGTGGGGGAGCCGGTGCACGAACGATTACCCGAGCCCGCACCGTGAACCCCGGCTCGGATGTGGGGGCACGCAGGGGCTGGACGGGAGAAAACCTGGGTCTTGCGGTCGGGACTGCCCGCTCGAGCCGGAAGCCCAGGAACACCAGCGCCACACCCAACCCCCCGAGGCCCAGCACCCAGGCCACACCCCAGACCGCCATCCCCAGCGAGGCCAGCCCCAGCCCCGAGGCCAGTACCCAGACCAGCGGAACCACCCTTTGATGCATCGCGCTCCCCCCTTGTCCCAACCATACCCGCCAACCGTCAGGCCAGCGTTGCGCTTCTCTGGAACGGGTTCAGTAGAGCCATCAAAGTCGCCCAATTGCTTATTTTGCAACGATATTACGTCCAGAACCCAAAAAGGGCACCCTTTGTCATCTGGTTCCTTGCGAGCCACTGACAAAAGCGCTTTAGCTTTGTGGATGAGTATGAGCTCCAGCGCATCCAAGGAAACGCGCCTGCGCGATGCGGCCATTGCCGCCTACCGGGCCGAGATGATGCAGGCCGGGGAAGCCTGGTACAAGACCGTTGCCTACGAAGAACTTCGGCGGGTACTGGGGGAAGAGTGGCTAGGCCTGAGCCGCTTTCGTCTGGTGGAGATTTGTGGAACCCGCGAGATCACGGTAGAGGTGGATGGAGAGCTGTTTTCAGTAGCCGAAGTGGGCAAAGCCAACAGCGAGCCTGCTACCGTGGTGGTGCGCCATCTGCCTACAGGCCGGGCGGTGGGTAGCCTGGCCCAGTTGGGCGAGGTTTTTCTAAGCCATTCCTGACACCCTCAGCGGAGCCGGAGGGCTCGCCCTTCCCAGACAGGTTCGGGTGCTACCCCCAGCAGTTGCGCTACCGTGGGGGCCAGCTCCAGGAGGCTCATCGGCTCCGCGATGGGCTGGTTCCGGGGCACCCCGGGCCCCCAGGCCATGAAAGGCACGGTCATGTCCTCCGGGTGTTCGGTGCCGTGCATCCGCAGGTGGCCGCCGTGGTCGCTCATTACCAGCAGCACCGTGTCTCCTGGCAGGGCTTCCACCACCTGGCCCAGCAGGTCGTCGAGGTGTTCAACCTGGCGCAGGTAGGCAGGACTCATCCAGCCGGCAAGATGCCCTACCTCGTCCACACTGCCCAGGTAGAGAAAGGTGAAGTCGAGCTCGCTCGAGCGCAGGTAGGGTAACGCCGCACTTACCACCTTCTGGTCGGAGACTTCGGGGTTGTGTTCGTAAGCGATTAGCTTAGATACCGAGAGGCAGAGGGGCCTGGCCACATCGCGCAAGGGCTCCCAGGAATAAAACATGCCGCTGCGCTTGCCTGCCTGCTTGAGCGCCTCAAAAAGCCCCGGCACGGAACGGGCCATGGGCACGTAGGTGTTGGAAAGCACCCCGTGCCGCTCCGGCGGCAGGCTGTGAAACAGGCTCATGTGGCAGGGCAGGGTGATGCTCGGCCAGACCGAGCGCGCCGTCAGGGTGTAGGCTCCCTCGCGCATGAGGGCCTGAAAGTGGGGGGTATGGGCGGCCTCGAGGGCATCGGGCCTGAGACCGTCGGTGGTGATGTAGAGAACCCGGGGCACGAAGCACCTACACCAGAATCCAGGCGTCCTCCGGCACGTGGAGCCGCACCGGGTCTCCTCGCTGCAAGAGCACCTGGTTGGGCGCCCGTACCGTCCAGAGGTCGGGGCCCACCCGCACCAGCACCTGTTGCTCGGCCCCCAGGTAGGTTACCAGCTCCACCGTGCCGCTAAAGGGGCCGTGGGCGTTCAGCTCCACCCGCTCGGGGCGCACACCCACCCGGCCCACAGGTGCTACCGGCAGGGCCACCTCCTGCCCGCTGATGCGGTAGCCGCCGGGGGTTTTCTCGGGGGTGAACAGGTTCATGGAGCCCACAAAGGTGGCCACAAACGGGGTGGCGGGGCGGGTGTACAGTTCGCGGGGCGTGCCCACCTGCTCGATGCGGCCCTGGTTCATCACCACCACCCGGTCGGACATGCTCATGGCCTCCTCCTGGTCGTGGGTGACCAGCAGGGTGGTGATGCCGAGCTCGAGCTGCAACCTGCGCAGCTCGGTGCGCAGCCCGGCCCGAATCTTGGCATCGAGGGCCGAGAGCGGCTCGTCCAGGAGCAGCACCCTAGGCTCGGGGGCCAGCGCCCGGGCCAGGGCCACCCGCTGCCGCTGCCCGCCGGAAAGGCTTTGCACCGAACGGTTCTCGAAGCCCAGAAGACCCACCAGCTCGAGCATCTCCCCCACCCGCCGCTGGATGCGCTCGGCAGGCCAGCGGGCCACCCGCAGGCCAAAGCCGATATTGCCCGCCACGCTCAGGTTGGGAAAGAGCGCATAACTCTGGAACACCATGCCTACCCGGCGTTCCTCTGCGGGCAGTGCGGTGACGTCCTGCTCGCCAAAATAGACCCTGCCCCCGTCGGGTTGCTCGAAGCCCGCAATCATGCGCAGGGTGGTGGTCTTGCCGCAGCCCGAGGGGCCCAGCAGCGAGACCAGCTCGCCGGGGGCAACCTCCAGGCCCACCCCCTCCACGGCGGTCTTGCCCTGGAAGTGTTTGTGAAGGTTCTCGAGTCGGATTCCTACTTTCTGCATCAGATCACCGATACCTTGGCGTCCTTGCGGAGCGACAGCGCCCAGAAGCCCAGCCCCCAGGCCGCCAGAAACGAGAGCACCGTAATGGCGGCGCTCCCGTTGCCGTCGGTGCGGGCTAGCTGCACCTGATAGACCGGCAAGGTCTCCCATAGCGTGCCGATTAGAAGCTGCGTGAGGGCAAACTCGCCAAAAGCCGCGCTGAAGGCCAGCACCCCCCCGGACAGCACCCCCGGCAGCACCGTGGGCAGGATGACCCAGGCCAGGGTTTTGGCATCGTCGGCCCCCAGGCTGCGGGCAGCCTCGGCCAGGGTCTTGATGTCGGCGGCGGCGAAGGCGTTGTCCACCGCACGGTAGGCGTAGGGGAGCGAGATCACCGTAACGGCGGCAATCAGCAGGAAAGGGGTCTGGGCGAGTTGCAGGGGCGGGCCTGAGTACAGCGAGATCAGGCCCACCGCCAGGATCACACCCGGAAACACGAAGGGCCACAGGGTGAGGAACTCGAGCACCCCCGCCACCTTGGGGTAGTACATCCGCACCACGAACAGCGTGGGTACCAGAAAGAAGATGGAGAGGGCCACCACCGAGAACGAAAGCAGCGCGGTGCGCCCCAGCGAGAGCCAGAAGCGCTGGTTCTCGAGGAGGTTGGCCCAGTGCTTGAGGGTGTAGCCCTCCGGCAAGAGCGCCGTCCAGCTGGTCGCCACGCTGTAGGCCAGCGAGGCCAGGATGGGCAGAAAGAGGTAAAGCCCCAGGGCCAGGAGCAGCAAGCGACGCAGGAGCCGGGTCATGCGCCCTCCATTTGCGCAGCCCAGCGACGGCTCAGGCGGTACAGCACGAGCGAGAGGGCCAGCACCAGGGCCATCATGAGGGCCAGGGTCGAGGCCAGCACCGGGTTGTAGCTGATGTCGCCGCCTACCTGAAAGCCGATCTGCAAGGGCAAGAGGTTGCGCTGCCCCTGGGTGAGGGCATACACCGTGGCGTAGGCCCCGAAGGCATTGGCAAACAGCAGAATATACGACCCCAGAATGGAGGGCAGCAACACCGGGATGCCCACCCGCCACCAGAAACCCCACTGGCTGCTCCCCAGGCTGCGGGCGGCCTCGAGCCACTCCCGCTGAATGGCCCCAAACGCCGGCAGCATGAGCACCGTCATGAGGGGCCACTGAAAGTACAGGTACACCCAGTACAGCCCTTCCTTGCTATAGATATCCACCGTGGGCAGGCCCAGTCCCTTCAAAATCAGGTTAAAGAAGCCGTTACCACCCAGCAACACGATAAAGGCAAAGGCCAGCGGCGGCCCGGCAAAGTTGGCCGCTACCGCCGAAAGGCCGGTGGTAAAGCGTTTGACCAAGGGGTTGGCCGAAGACCAGAGCGCCCAGGCCGTCAGGGTGCCCAGCACCGCCCCTTGCAAGGCGCTTATAAAGGCCAGCTCGAAGGAGTTGCGCAAGGCCCGCTGAAAGAGGGGCCGGGTGGCCTCGGCCCAGGAGGCCAGGCTGAGCTGCCCTTCATTCCAGAAGACCCGCACCAGCAGGAGGCCCGGCAGCACCTCAAAGAGCAGCAAAAAGAACACAAACAAGAGGGCAATGCCCACACTGGCCCAGCGCAAACCCAGGCTCATGGTCTCGCCCCCAGAGCAAACCCTCCCCAGCCTGGGCCAGGGAGGACGATGGTGGTCGGAACGCCGATGAAAACCACGAGGAAGAGCTTCCCTTGGTACTAGTTGCCCACGACCTCGAGGGCCCACTTCTCGCCCATGTCCTTGGCCACGGCTTCCATGTTCAGCCAGTTGGTGATGGGCTTGGCCACCTTGTACTGGGCCTGGGGCAGCAGGCCCTTCTCCACATCCTCGGGCAGCTTCACGTTGCGGATGGGGCGGGCGCCCGAGCGGGCGAAGGCAATCTGGCCTTCGTCGGAGAGCACCGTCTCCATCCAGAGCTTGGCCGCATTGGGCCGGCGGGTGAACTTATTGAGCACGGTGGCGTAAGGGCCGTAGGTCGAGCCGTCGGTAGGCACCGAGATGGCCAGCTCGGGAATATCTTTACGCCAGTTAAGGGCGCGGAAGTCCCAGTCCAGGGTGATGCCAATCTCGCCCTTGGCCAGAAGGTCTTTGGAAGGGGCTACCGGCTTCAGGTTCCCCGACTTGGCGAGCTGGGCAAAGAACTTGATGCCGGGGTCAACGTTGCGGTCGGAGCCGCCGTTGGCGAAAGCTGCCGCAATCACGGCGTACTGGCCCAGCGCCGCCCGGCGGGGGTCTTGTACGGCGATCAGTCCCTTGTATTCAGGCTTCAAGAGATCCTTGAAGCTCTTGGGCACGTTTTTAACAACTTTAGTGTTGGTGACCAGCACGATGGTGCCGTAGTAGGTTGCGGTGCAGCGGCCCAGGGGATCCTTGGCCCAGAGGGGAATTTCGCTCCACTTGCTGGGCTTGTAGGCCATCAGGATATCCTCGCGGATGGCAATGGTGCAGAACTGGTAGCCAATGTCGAAGGCGTCGGCGACCGGGTTGTTGCGCTCGGCCTTGACCTTGGCGATCTCCTCGGCGCTGGACATGTCGGTGTCGCTGTGCTTGAGCCCGTATCGCCTGGTCATGATCTCGGCAATGGCCCCATAACCCGCCCAGTCGGCAGGCGAGCCGTAGGTGACGATCTGCCCCTCTTTCTTGGCCCCCTCAATCAGGGCTTGCAGACCTTGGGCCAGGGCAAAGAGGCCCAAAACAACCATGACCAGAACCGAAAATTTCCGCATACACTTCCTCCACAGGCACGCTATGGGTTTTTTGTCAGCGCCAGGTCAGGCCAGTGGGAACGCTTCTGGGAAGCCCGTTTGAACCCATAGTTGCGATTAACGTTCCCAGACACTCTACCCAACGCCCTGGTGGAAATGCAAGCTAGACAAAAAAGGCCCCCTTCTGAAGACAAAGGGGGCTGTGTTAGCTTTTTGTAAGCCGCTCTAGGCCATCCCCAGCTCGCGCTTGAGGCGGGCCAGGTCGTCCTCGACTTCTTTGCTGCTGCCCAGGCTATCGAGCTCCTTCTCGATGTTGCTCTTGTCCATCTCCGAGAGGGCGGCATGTTTGTCTTCCATGGCCTCGATGCGGCGTTCCATGTCCTCGAAGGCTTCGACGGCGCTGTGGGTGTCCACCTTGGACTCGAAGCGGCGCACCGTCTCGGCGGCCTCCACGCCCTTCTTGCGGGCAATCAGCAGGGCCTTCTTGGCCTCGGACTCCTGGATTTTGCCTTCCAGGGCCTTGAGCTGGGTGGTGAGCTGGTTGACCAGGGCTTGCTGCTGGGCCACCTGCTGGGCAAAGCCCTCGGAGAGGGCCTGGGCCTGCTGCTTGCGCTTGAGGGCCTCCCGGGCCAGGTCTTCGCGTTCGCTCCGGAGGGCTTCGGCAGCTTTTTGCTCCCAGGCCCGCACCTGTTCGGCGTAGTTTCGCTGGTCGCGCTCGAGCTTCTTCAACTCGGCCATGGCCTCGGCCACTTCCATCCGAGCATCCCGCAGCGTTGCCCGCATGTCTTCCAGGGCCTGCTCGATGATCTTTTCGGGGTCTTCGGCCCGCTTGATGAGGTCGTTGATGTTGGCCCTGATCAGGCGGGAAAGGCGGTCAAGAATACCCATGTTTGAGCCTCCTGTGGAGCTTTAGTGTAGCGCACCCAAAGGGCGCTCACAACCGCTGACAAACACCGAATGTTGGTTGGCTATGCTCACCCTTAGCGCAGGCCCAACTGCCATTGCAAGGAAATATGCTACATACTGACGCAGATAATGTAAAGCATATTTAGCACATTTACCATCAGGAAATGTACGTGATGATCTGGGCCAGACAGGCGTTATCGCGCTCCCAACAGACGTGGTTGTCCGTTCAGCCGGCCAGGCAGAGCTTTCTTGAGGTCGGATGGTCAGAATATGCAAAGAGCGCTCTGATCCTTTAGGCATTTGGGAAAGAGGCGAGCCAAGTCCCCACGACCCTGGACTCTCGACCCTCGGCTTTTTGCCCTCTGCCCTGCGCCGCCGTAGTATCTACACCATGACCGCTGCCCTCTCCCCCGCCCAGGTACGCGCAGCCATCCAGCAATACCTCCTGGACGCTCTGCCCAACCCCGAGGCCGCCAGGCGTCCCGAACTGGCCGAGTATGCCCGGCTCCTGCGCGACTACCCCGAGCGCGGCGGCAAGATGCTGCGCGGGATGCTACTGGTCTATACCGGCCTGGCCTACGGCGCCGAGTTCAAACCACTGCTGCCCATTGCGGCGGCCCTCGAGCTCTTCCAGAACTGGGCCCTGATCCACGACGATATCGAGGACGCCTCCGACGAGCGGCGCGGCAAGCCCGCCCTGCACAAGCTGTATGGAATGCCGCTGGCCCTGAACGCCGGTGATGCGCTGCACGCCAAACAGTGGGCCCTGCTCATCGAGGCCGGGGTCTCGCAGGCGGTACTCTTGGAGTTTGTGCGGCTGGTGGAGCTCACCGCCGAGGGGCAGCACCTCGAGATGACCTGGATGGAGCGCCAGCGCTTTGACCTGGGGGAAGCCGATTACCTGGAGATGGTGGGGCAAAAGGCCGCCTACTACACCGCCGTAGCACCGCTGCGGCTGGGCGTGCTGGCGGCGGGCCTAAAGCCCCCGGCGGTGCTGGAAGAGGCTGGGATGAAGCTGGGCATCGGCTTCCAGATTATGGACGACGTGCTCAACCTGGTGGGTGACCCCGCCAAATACGGCAAGGAGATTGCAGGGGATTTGTGGGAGGGCAAGCGCACCCTGATCCTGCTGCACTTTTTGCAACAAGCCCGCCCAGAGGAGCGCAAACGGGCCGAGCAACTGCTTTGCATCCCCAGAGAGCAAAAACCCGCTCCAGAAGTGGGCTGGCTCCACCAGCAGCTTTTGCAGTCGGGTGCGGTGGCCTATGCCCAGACCCTGGCCGAGCAGATGCTGGCGGAAGGGCTCTCGCTGCTGGAGCCGGTACTGCTCCAGGCCCCCCGAAGAGACCTGGGCGCGGTGGTGCTCGAGGTGCTGCAAAGCCTGGTGCGGCGCGAGGCTTGAGGTACAAAATCTTGTACAATGTTTGATATGAAAACCCTCGACCTTCGGCGGGATCTGGTGCCGGTTTCAGAGTTTCGCGCGAACGCTGCGGCTTTCCTCAAGCGTCTTCAACAGGGCGACCGGCTGGTGCTGACCCAAAACGGCAAAGCCGCTGGGGTGCTCCTTGGGGTAGACGACTACCACGAGATGGAACTGCGGTTGAAGGAGTTGGAAGCGCTGGCGTTTGGATTGCTGGATCTGCGTCAGGGAAAAACACAAGCCACCGACAATGCCGAGGTACTCCAGCAGCTAGCCGAAGAGGTTAAGCGTGCGGGTTAGGTGGCTGGAGGGGGCAAAACAGCAGCTACTGAGCGAGGTTCTGGGCCAACTTACGGGGAAAGAACGGCGGGAACTCGAGCAGGCGGTCAGAGCAGCAACAGAAAACCTGGAGCAATTTCCCGAAATCGGCAAGATGAGGAGCCCTCCCAGAGAAGACATCCGCGTGCTATGGGTGCGGGAGTACCGGCTAACCTACCTTCTGGATTACGAGCAGGATGAGGTTCTGATTTTTTCCTTTGTGTAGGGCCGTCGTAAAGGGGATGCGCTCGACTAACCCATCGTGACCCAGCCCAGGGTTTATTACACTATAAAAAGTATACTGCCCATCATGGAGCCTAAACCCTTTGAACTTGGCCTCTATACCTTCGTCGAAAACACCCCCGACCCCTACACCGGGCAGCTTCAAGACCCGGTGCAGCGCCTGCGCGACCTGCTCGAGACCGCCGAGCTGGCCGATCAGGTGGGCCTGGATGTGTTTGCGGTGGGCGAGCACCACCGCGAAGAGTACCTCTCGAGCAACCCCGCCGTCATCCTGGCTGCAATTGCAGAACGCACCCGGCGCATCCGCCTGAGTAGCGCCGTCACGGTGCTCAGCTCCGACGACCCGGTGCGGGTCTTCCAGCAGTTCGCCACCCTGGATCTGCTCTCGGGGGGCCGGGCCGAGATCATGGCCGGGCGCGGCTCGTTCATCGAGTCGTTCCCGCTGTTTGGCTACGATTTAGACGATTACAACGAGCTCTTTGAAGAGAAGCTCGAGCTGCTGCTCCAAATCCGCAACCAGGAGCGCGTGACCTGGCGCGGGAAGCACCGCCCCGCCCTGGAAAACCAGCCTGTCTACCCCCGTCCGGTGCAGCACCCCTTGCCCGTCTGGGTGGCGGTGGGGGGCACCCCGGCCTCCGTGGTACGGGCCGCTACCCTGGGCCTGCCCATGGCTCTGGCCATTATCGGCGGGGTGCCCGAGCGCTTCGCCCCCCTCTTCGAGCTCTACCGCCAGACCGCCCACCGCATAGGCCAGGCCCCCCAGCCCCTCTCCATCAACGCCCACGGCTTCATCGCCGATGACCCAAAGGAGGCCCTCGAGGTCTCCTACGCCACCAGCAGCCCGGTCATGAACCGCATCGGGCGCGAACGCGGCTGGCCCCCCCAGAGCCGCGCCCAGTACGAGGCCAGCACCGCCCTGCGCGGGGCGCTCTTTGTGGGCCACCCCGAACAGATCATCGAGAAAATCCTCTACCAGCACCAGATCTTCGGCCACCAGCGCTTCTTGCTGCAACTGAGCGTGGGCACCGTGCCCCACCGCAAGATGATGCGGGCGATTGAGCTATTTGGGACTGAAGTAGCGCCGGTGGTCAGGCAGGAGATTGCATCAAGAACTGCGCCTCTCAGACTCTCTAAGGCTTAAGCCTGTCATGTTCAAGCAGCTCATGTTTTGGGAAGTTGCAAACCTTTTTCTGCAGATTTAGCCCACAGGAAATTGATGAAAGCAGATGCTGCCACAAGCATGAACTTTGCTTCGGCGAAAGTGGGTTTTTCCGCGTCTTCGGTCAAGGAATGGCGAATGCCGCCCTCATCACTGGTAGGTAGTAAGGTGAGATTATCCCTGGGGGTAGTTGAAAGGGAGGCCCCTGTCAGCGCAGATTACGCTGTGTGAAAACAGAAAGACCTCCCATCGAAAGGTTAGCTTGTCCGATTGAAGGATGCAAACT
>NZ_JAGDFV010000043.1 GCF_017497985.1 Meiothermus sp. CFH 77666 | reverse complement strand
GCGGGTACGTACTGATGCCGGTGATGAACGAGCGGGGTCTCTTCTTCCGCTATGCCCTCCTTCCCGGGAACGCCCGGGAGACCTGGGGGAGGGAGCTGGTAGCCGACCTGCCCGCGGTCTTGGGGGACCGGGGCTTCCGGTGGGTTCAGGGGGTCCAGACGCCTCCCTACCGGCTTAGGGGAGGGAAGGTGGTGGAGACGGGGTGGCAGGATTGGATGGGGAGGGTGCGCAACTGGATCGAGACCCGGTTCAGTGTAATGGTGCGGTCATTGAGGTTGCACAGGGTAGAAGCCCGCTCCTACTGGGGGCTGGTGGCTCGGGTCAACCTCATCCTTCTGGTGCACAACCTCATTCGCAGCCGCATCCTCTTGAAGATGGCCGGGGTGGAGTTATGAGGTAGCACACGAAGGTATTACCTATTAGTGGTAATAAGGTACCTTATACAGCACCTATCTTTGGGGAGGCCAAATCTGACTTTCGCATTGCTCGCGGAAGTTTCAGTTTTGAAGATGCTTTGAGAAGGTTTTATAATGCGAAGCAGACCGAATAGGTGTCCTGGAAAGCATTATGAACTCGAGCATTTCCTACCTACCGTTTCTAGTCGCTGTTTTTACCGGCTTGATGATTGCTCTATTGGGCCCTATCAATGCTTTGCTTCAACATAAGGCTGGACCTTGGGGCCTCTCCACTGTGGTTCACGTGGTCGGCTTAACAGTTGCTGTGCTGGGAATGTTACTCTACCAACGTAGTAGCTTCTTAGGGTGGGCGCTCGAGCCCTCCATGCGTGTGGGATTGTTGGTCGGAGCAATGCTAGGCCTTTTGACCACCGCTTTTCTGCTCTCCAGGGGCCTCCAGCAAGGATTGCCCTGGTACAGCTACCTTGGCGGATTGATCGGACTACTGGTGGTACTCGGGACGGTGTACTCCATTCAGCATCTGGGGGTAGCCAACGCCATGACTATCATTCTGACCAGTCAGATCGCCACTGCAGCAGTAGTGGGGCATCTGGGCCTACTGGGCTTAGCCGCCAACCCCATTTCCTTACTTAAGATGATTGGGCTAGGGGTGATGGTAGCAGGGGCTGTCGTGGTGGTGAGGAATTAATGGATCCCCGCCTCAAGCGCCTCATACAGGGACAAGGCCCGCTCTACGTCGCTACATTCCTATTCGAGCACACGGGTCGCTACTACGGCGCTCGCATTGAGCACGCTTGCTTCCAGGGGCTGCGGGAAGGGCTAGAAGCCTTGGGTCTGCACCCAGAAGGCCCTCTCACCTTCCTTCCCTACCGCGACTCCAACGGCGTGGTGGTACCTCAGCCTGGCGAGAGCCTAACACAGGCCATCTACCGCATCGACACCGAGCGTATACGAAACTCCTTCGCACTGCTGGCCCCTATTTACCACACCCAGTACGATGGTGGGATCTCCTTCGAAGTGGGATACGCTGCTGGGATCGGTCTGCCAGTTATCCTTCTGCTGAGCAACTATTTCCAGTACAAGCACGATCATATCGCCGAACCCCAGCGCCTACCGCCTTTGCTGGAACTGTTGGCTGACGATGTGTTATGCGAAGGCGACTTCCCTTTCTCTGGTCTTGATCCAGACCCCCAGTCCTATCGTGAACTCATCGAAGCCGCCTTCGAGCGCATTGAGCGACGGGTAAGAGAGGTAGTTCGTGAATTGGTACTGAACTACCCTGGGCAGCGGGTGGTTCCAGACCCTCCAGCGCGTCCGGGCTACGCTTTCCTCGAGTTCGGCGGCGGGGAGTACGAGTACCAGTTGATTATGGCGGAGCGAGCACAACGGGAGCTCGAAGCGCTGGGTTGGCACGTGGAGACCGCTCGGCGCTACGAAGCTAATAGCAACGATTCCCTGCGCTTGGGAGCCGAACAGGACTTCCAGAACGCCGTCACGAGCGAGTTAATAGTTACCTTTGGTGACGGCCCCGACATGAACCCCGAGAGCGGTGCTATACAGGGCTACTTGAGGGCGCTAGGGCGAAAGGTAGTACTGTATTGCTCAAGCACTACTCGTCTCTATGTCGGACCTGAGTACGACATGCGTCGCAATCTCATGCTCACACACTCGGCAGACCAGGTTGTTCTTCGCCTGGCCGACCTAGCCAGCGCCGTAGGTTCCCCTGCACTGTGACATTTTATTTTTCGCACAAGCCCCCTACAGCGAACTCTCCTGGCTAAACTGAGGGGCAAATGGAACCCGCCACCCCCCTCAAGCTGGCCGAAGTGCGCGGTAGGAAAGCAAAGGCGAACTCTGAACTCGAGGCGGTGATCCGGGAGACCGCCAAGCTCTGGCGCAAGGCCCACCTGGACTACGACCAGAGCAAGTATGTGGTGGAGCGGGTGCGCCGCCTGCTGGACCTTTCCCCGCCCACCAAGCGCCGCCGGGTGGTGGAAAGGCTTTCCCCGGAAGAGGTCGAACGGTTGCTGGGGGCGGCCTACCGCATGAACCCCCGCAAGCCGGTCTTTGGCCTGATGCTCAAGACCCTCTTCTACACCGGAGTCCGGGTGAGCGAGTTCGTCCACCTGCGGGCTCAGGATGCCCACCTGGACGGGGAGGCCCCCTACATTTACGTCCACAAGGCCAAGAAGGACTCGGTGCGCTACGTGCCCATCCTGCCCGCCCTGGCACAGGAGCTCCGGGTGCATCTGGCGGGCCGGGCGCGGGGCTACCTCTTCGAGTCCAACCGCCACGACCGCTACTCGGCTCGGGCCGTCCAGAAGCTCATCCAGGCTGCGGCACAGGAGGCGGGCATCCAAAAGCGGGTCTATCCCCATCTGCTACGGCACTCGGTGGCGCAGACCCTCCTCGACCGGGGGATGCCCCTCGAGCAGCTTCAGAAGTTCCTGGGGCACCAGGACCCCAAGACCACCCAAATATACGCTGAGAGTTCGCTCGAGCAGGTCGGGGAGAGTTACCGGCGGGTGTGGGGTTGAGAGTAGCTGAGTGTGTTAATACCCATAGACATATCGGTTTATCCGTGTTAAGGTTACGGCGTAATGGCCAACGTCGGCACTGCAATCGAGTGGACGGATGCCACCTGGAACCCTACCACCGGATGCAATAAGGTCAGCCCAGGGTGCAAACACTGCTATGCTGAGCGCATTACCGAGCGCTTCTCGCAGCATTTCCCCCAGGGATTCCGCTTCACCCTGCACCCCGAGCGGCTACAAGAGCCCTACCGTTGGAAGAAACCAAGGCGGGTCTTCGTCAACTCGATGAGCGATCTTTTCCACGAGCAGATGCCCATTTCCTTCCTGCTCGAGGTCTTCCGGGTGATGCGCGAGACCCCTCAGCACACCTACCAAGTTCTCACCAAGCGGCATAAGCGCCTGCTAGAGCTTGACCCCCTGATCGACTGGCCCGAGAACGTCTGGATGGGCGTTTCAGTAGAGAACCAGAAGTACACGTCGCGGGTGGACTTTCTTCGTCAAACAGGGGCAAAGGTCAGGTTTCTCTCCTGCGAACCTCTTCTAGGGCCGCTGGAGCTGCACCTCGAAGGCATCCACTGGGTAATTGTTGGGGGCGAAAGCGGCCCTGATCACCGCCCTGTAAACCCCACCTGGGTGCGCTCTGTCCGGGATCAGTGCCAGAGCGCCGGAGTCCCCTTTTTCTTCAAGCAGTGGGGCGGTAGGACACCAAAGAGTGGGGGCAGGTTACTGGATGGCCGTACCTGGGATGAGTTTCCGCAAACCGACTCACTCACCGAACCGCAAGCCCGGTTGCACAGGGTCAGTCTCAATACGACTGAACACCGCGTTGGCAATTTGCAAAGCGATCTTGTTCTTTGAGTGGAAGGCCAGGACGTGCATGGGTGCGTTATTGCTGTTCCTAGCTACGGTCACCAATCCGGTTCCATTCAGTCCCAACCCTCTCATCCGGTCGCGGTAAGCCTCGGTAAATGCCTCAAACCAGGACTGCCCTGGCTTTTGCCGCACGTTCTGCCACGAAGCGTCTCCGAAGAACTCATCCAAAGTATGGGGGTGGTTTTTCCTGGCTCGGTTAGCTCCGCTGCTGCTGATCAGGATAAAGATATCTGCTTTTTCCCGCCCGGCAATTTTTTCGACTGTAGTCCACCTGAGTTCGAGGCCGAAGGGATCCAGAAAGAACAGCGTGGGTGCTCTTGGGTGAATCTGCTGCAAGATATTATCCACTAGGAAGTTAAAATCGCCTCGATAGAGGTGGATACCTCTAAGACCGGGATCGCGCTCCCGGAGATTCCGCTCGAGTTCAGTGTACGAACTGCGATTTTCTTCAACAAAAAAGAAGCTGGTGAACTGGGGATGTTGAATGGCCAACAATGGTGATCCTTCGACCAGGCTGCCGTCTGTCTGCTGGTTGTACCCTGGCCCGGCGAACCCATCCACGTAATGGCGAGACAATGCCTTTTGGGTAGCCTTGACGAAAGCGGGCAAATACTTTTTCAAAAACCCCAGCTTCTTCAAGGTCCAAGGATGGGCCTTGGGATACTCCATGAATTTCAGGATAGCAAAAAATGAACGGCTTCTATCCGAAATTGCACGTTATCATTGACTCTACATTATGGTACCCGAGAAGCTTCTCCTTACCACACCGAACCTCATCGAAGAGCGCCTCGAGGCCCTCCGCGAACTCTTCCCTGAGGCCTTCAAGGAGGGGAGGCTCGACCTGGAGACCTTCAAGCTGCTGCTCGGCGAGAGGGTGGAAACGGGGCGGGAGCGCTACGGGCTGTCATGGGCCGGGAAGTCCGAGGCCATCCGCGCGGTGCAAATCCCCAGCAGCGGGACCCTGCGGCCCAGGCGGGATCAGTCCGTAGGCTTCGACACCACCGAGAACGTGATCATCGAGGGGGATAACCTCGAGGTGCTCAAGCTGCTGCAGCAGGCGTACCACGGCAAGGTCAAGCTGATCTACATTGACCCCCCGTACAACACCGGCAATGACTTCGTATACCCCGACGACTTCCGGGAGGGCGTCCGGCAGTACCTTCGCTTCACCGGGCAACTCTCCGAGGATGGGGTCAGGCTGACCACCGCACCCGAAGAAGGAGGACGAATCCACAGCAGGTGGCTGTCCATGATGTACCCCCGGCTGCAACTCGCCCGAAGCCTCCTGCGGGACGACGGGGTGATTTTCGTCAGCATTGACGACCATGAGCTGCACAACCTCCGGGCGATCATGGACGAGATTTTCGGGGAGGAGAACTTCCTCGCCACCGTTCTTTGGCAGAAAAAGTATGCCCCCTCGAATGACACCACCGATTTTTCCTACACCCATGACTATCTGCTCTCCTACGTGAAGTCTCGCCGGTTCAACGAGCAAGGGAAAGCCGTGGCGACGCTCAAACGAATGGAGCGCACGGAAGAGCAGAACCGGCTTTATAAAAACCCTGACAATGACCCCAGAGGGCCGTGGATGTCGGATAACTACACCTGTAACAAAACTTCCGAGCAGCGGCCCAACCTTTACTATCCGATCATTCATCCCAAGACCGGCAAGGAGATATGGCCGAGCCGAACTGCCGTTTGGCGCTACAGCAGAGAAAGGCACGAACAAAATGTTAGAGAAGGCCGTGTCTGGTGGGGGCTGAACCAAGAAAATGAAACACCCCGCTATAAGCGCTACTTGAGTGAGGTTGCAGGGGTAGTGGCCGATACTTGGTGGGAGCATACCGACGTCGGGCACACCGACGAAGCGAAGAAGGAGTTCAAATCGCTGTTCGGGGAGGACGCCGACGCCTTCGATACGCCCAAGCCGGTGAGGTTGCTCAAGCGGCTGCTTCAGCTCGCTACCGAGCCCGATGCCGGGGATATCGTCCTTGATTTCTTCGCGGGGTCAGGCACGCTGGGTCAGGCCGTGCTGGAGATGAACCAGGAGGATGGGGGCAACCGGAGGTTCGTTCTCGTCCAGCTACCCGAACCCACCCCCAACCCCAATTACCCGACCATCAGCAGTGTGACGCGTGCCCGAGTACAAAAAGCCGCGGAGCGCATCAGGTCGGGGGACGCAAAATCAGCAGTTCGGCTCCTAGAGCCGGACGGCCAGGATTTAGGCTTCAGAGCCTTCAGTCTGGACACTAGCAACTTCAAGCTGTGGGACGGCGAGGCCGAGGACATCCAAGGCCAGCTCGAGGCGCTCGTGGATAACCTCGTCGAGGGGCGCACCCAAGAGGACGTGCTCTTCGAGCTGTTGCTCAAGGCCGGTCTGCCTCTATCCTCGAAGATTCAGGAACAGGAGATCCAGGGACAAAAGGTGTACTCGGTGGCGGAGGGGCAGTTGCTGGTCTGCCTCGAGCGGCCCATCCGGGCCGAGACCCTGCGGGCGATGATGGCCCTGGAGCCTAAGCCCCTTCAGGTGGTGTGCCTGGACGTGGCCTTCTCGGGCGACGACGCGCTCAAGACCAACATCGCCCTGGAGATGCGGGACCGGGGCATCCGCTTCCGCACGGTGTAAACATGAAGATCAAGTTCGAGAGCGACCAGGAGTACCAGCTCGAGGCCGTCCAGGCAGTGACTGGGGTATTCGAAGGGCAACCCTTGAGCGAGGGGCTCTACACCGTGAAGATGGAGTCCGACGAGCTCTATGGCATCGCTGCCTACGCCAACCTACTGCTGCTCAGCCCGGAGGCCCTGCTGGAGAACGTCCGCCAGGTGCAAGAAGCAAACGGGCTTGAGCCGAGCGAGCGGCTCGAGGCTATCGAGATCCCCGATAGCGGCATCGCGCTCAACTTCTCGGTAGAGATGGAGACCGGGACTGGCAAGACCTACGTCTACCTCCGCACCATCTACGAGCTGCACCGCCTCTACGGCTTCAAGAAGTTCATCGTCGCCGTGCCCAGCGTCGCCATCCGGGAGGGGGTGCTCTCGAATCTGCGCCTCACCAAAGATCATTTCGACACCCTCTACGGCAACGTGCCGGTGGACTACTGGGTCTACGACTCCAAACAGGTCTCACGGCTGCGCTCCTTCGCTACCGAGAACACCCTGCAAATCCTTATCATCAACATTGATGCCTTCAACAAACCGAGCAACAACGTGATCTTTCTCCCCAACGATCGGCTTTCGGGCTTCTGCCCCATCGAATTCATCCGGGCGGCGCACCCGATCGTCATCGTGGACGAGCCGCAGAACTTCGAGAGCAACCTGGCGAAACGAGCCCTGGCGAGCCTGAATCCCCTCTGCACGCTGCGTTACTCAGCCACCCACCGCAACCCCTACAACCTGCTCTACCGGCTCGACCCGGTACGGGCCTACGACCTCGGGCTGGTCAAGCAGATCGAGGTGACGTCGGTGCTCGAGGAGGAGAACTTCAACATTCCTCACCTGAAGGTGAGGGAGGTAAAAGCTACCAAAAGCAGAATCGGCGCAAAAGTTGATCTCGATGTGTGGGATGGGAAAGCCACCAAGCGCAAATCCGTGACCCTCAAGCAGGGATCTGACCTCTACGAACTGTCGGGCCAGCGAGAACCGTACCGGGGCTACGTGGTGGAGGAGATCGACGCGGGCTTCAAGTACGTGAGCTTCGCCAACGGGGTGCGTCTGGAGGAGGGACAGGAACAAGGAGTCAACGCTGATGACCTGATGCGGGCGCAGATCCGCGAAACCGTGCGGGAACACCTGAACAAGGAACTTACCGTCTCACGGCTGCCCGAGGGCCAGCGGCTCAAGGTACTGTCCCTGTTTTTCATTGACCGGGTGGCGAACTATCGGGGCGAAGACGCCAAGTTCCGGCGCTGGTTCGAGGAGGCCTACTGCGAGTTTTCCGCGCTCCCGGCCTACGCCTCCTTGAAACTTCCCCCGGTGGAGCAGGTGCACGGGGGCTACTTCGCTGAGGACAAGACAGGCTGGAAGGATACCTCGGGTAATACCCAGGCCGATGAAGAGGTCTACGAGAAAATCATGCGCGACAAGGAGCGTCTTTTGTCGCTGGAGGAGCCCTTGCGCTTCATCTTTAGCCACTCGGCCTTGCGCGAGGGCTGGGACAATCCCAACGTGTTCCAGATCTGCACGCTCAACGAGACCCAGTCTGAGGTCAAGAAACGCCAGGAGATCGGGCGGGGCCTGCGCCTACCGGTGCGCGAGAACGGGGAACGATCGTTTGACGCCCGGATCAACCGGCTGACCGTCATCGCCAACGAGAGCTACAAAGACTTTGCCAAAGCCCTGCAAACCGAGATCGAGGAGGAGACCGGCATCGCTTTTGGGCCGCATCGCATCAAAAACAGCCGCGAGCGGCGCACCCTCAAACTCAAGAAGGGCTGGGAGCTCAACGAGGACTTTCGTGCCCTCTGGGAACGGATCAAGCACCACACCCGCTACCGGGTGGAGTTCGACACCGAGAACCTGGTGACGCGGGCCGCCAAAGCCATCCGGGAGATGCCGAAAATTGAGCGCCCGCACTACCGTATCGAGAAGTGGCGCATTGTCCGGCTTGGCAAAGACCTCGATACCGAACTCGCCAAGGTTAACACCGAAGACCTGGACTTCCGCCCTGTCGTCCCTGACCTGCTGGCTTACCTCCAGCGTGAGACCGAGCTGACACGTGGTACCCTGGCCCGCATCCTCAAGGAGTCGGGGCGGCTGGTGGATGCCAAGGTGAACCCCCAGCAGTTCATCGACCTGGCCCTGGCTGCCATCAGAAACACCCTCGAGGAGCTGATGGTGGAGGGCATCAAGTACGAGCGGCTCGAGGGAGAGGCCTATGACATGATGCTCTTCGAGAGCGAGGAACTCATCGGCTACCTCGACAAAATCATAGATGTGGAGCGCTCCATCTACGATGGGGTGATCTACCAGTCGGAGGTTGAGCGTAGCTTCGCTGAGGCCCTGGACAAGCGCGAGGACGTAAAGCTCTTCGTCAAGCTCCCCGACTGGTTCGAGATAGATACCCCGCTGGGCGAGTACCGCCCCGACTGGGCCTTGGTCATGGTAGATGGCGAGCAGGAAAAGCTCTATTTCATCTGCGAGACTAAGGGCAGCAAGGATCCAACCAAGCTACGTATCAGCGAGCGCCTCAAGGTCGAGAGCGGCAGGGCCCATTTCCGGGCGCTCGAGGTCCCTTATGTCGTGGAGACCTCCGCAGCCGAACTGAGCCCTGAGCGTGTAAAGCCAGTTTCGCAAAGGGTATCTATGACAAATAATGGGTGATGCCATCTGCTTCTGGGTCTAGTAGCTCACCGGAACCCAGTACATCCTACTTCCCGGCGAACCCGTGCCAGCTCACTGGCAGGTAGGCGGGCTTCCAGTTCATTCTCCCAGCGAGAAAGCCAGCCGCAAAGCACAGCAGGTGGACAAATCCCTCGGGAATGGAGCTCAAGAACCGCCCAAAGGCTGCCGTGGACAGCGACCTGGTTCTCCGCACAAGCCTTGCGCAGCCGCCCATCATTGGAGAGGAGCGTATGGCCGTTAGTGCAACAGTAATGAAGGCACAGGGCATCGGCCAGCGATAGCCCTGCCTTCTTCAGGACTCTCGCCTCCGAAAACCACGTTTCCTGAACCCGCACAACCCTTACGCCCAACGCGCTGACCTGCGGCTCGGTTAGGTCATCCACTTCAGCCAGCACAACATCGAGTACTTCCAGGGTTCCCAGCTTCACCAGAGAGTCCAGACCCCCGACGTTGGCGAAATCGATAAGGATGTTGGCGTCGGAAAGCAGGATCATGGGGATTGTTAAAGAGCACTAACACCGTTCGACGACCAGAGGGCGGCCCGCTTGCGGATATATTCAATCGGAACCCCCAGCACTTCCGCAGCCCGAGAGGCGCTCACGACACCGAGGGAGAGGGCCTGGAAAACCAACCGCTCAAGCCGTGACTTGGGCAGTACCTGGCTTTGGTCATCCTTAAAGTCCGGGTTGTAGAACTCGCGCCGCAGCTCGAGCGGCTCCTTATCTTTTCCGAATCTCTTGTTCAACACACCGATCTGCTGGCCACATTGCTTACGGGAAATGATGCCGACCTGTTCGGCACGGATCAGGACGGTTCGCATGCTGACGCTGTAGCGCAGCTTGAGGTCAAGCAGCATGGCCTCGGGGATCCAGTGGTTGCGGAAGGCGTGGAGTTCCCGCTCGAGCACTTCACGCGGTAGCAGCACCGCCCCGGCCAGGTGGTTGGCGAGTTTCTCCCTCAACCCCGCAGCCACAGCCTTTTCAGGGTGCAGGAAGTCCTGACGATGACAGATGAGGTGGGCCAGCTCATGCAGAGCGGTGAAGAACTGCCGCTCAACCGGGTGATTTTCGTTGATGATGATGACCGCCCCCAGCGACTCGGTGTAGGCCGAGAACCCGCTCACGTGGGCGGGCAGTGGGGTGAGGAGAACCTTCAAACCCCGTTCCTCAAGCCGGGCAATCACGTCCCCCAAAGGAGCGTGTTCTACCCCAAGGAAGTCCCGCACCTCACCCGCGTAGCGCTCCACCGCGTGCGGATCATATGCCTCTACCGGCATCTGGGGTGGCGATACGGCGACCTCACCGATCTCCCGCTCGATCTCCGCGTAGGCCAGGGCCCGTTTGAGAACCAGAGCCCTGAGCGCAGGGGTAAGAACCCCTGCCTCATCGGCCCTGAACAACAGGGTCGGCTCCTCAGCATTTTGTTCAAAGAAAACCTCGAGTGGAACGCCTAGAGCTTGGGCTATAGCAGCCAACTGCCCAATAGATGGCATGCGCTCACCCTTTTCCCAGACCGCGATGGTCTGCCGGGTCACCCCAACCTTGTTACCCAGATCGGTTTGACTTAGACCCCGCTGTTCGCGGAGTGGCTGAATGTAGCCGACGTTCATCATAGAAAGCCCCTTACCTTACGTGCCTTCTTAACGTCCGAGAGGCAGTCGGTGGTCACCAACCTGCTCACAGTGCAGACGTAGGGCGTGCGGGGATCTTACTCGGATTGGGACAGCGCCGATGCGGCCAAACTCTTGGCGATGTCGCTGGACTTCGGATTACTGAGCACCTCTGAGGCCAGGGAGGCGATCTCAGCGCTGGTCTTGCTGTTGTCACCGGTTTGAGCCAGAACGCTGGCGGCCAGGGATTTAGTCACCCGGCTAGTCCGCCCATCATCCAACGCCTTTGCGGCCTTAGTTGCCATTGAAGGGCTGGTGCGTTTACCTGCCATAAATCTGTACCTCTTTTCAAAGAATACGATGGATGTTAATTTATGTCAACAATTTTACTAGGCAATATTCATCATAAATGTAAACTACACGAGAGACTGAAGAATGATCAACCCCCCTTCCGCACACTCTCCCCCTCGGGATTGAGCCGAATCACCTCTGGCAGCGGTTTGCCTTCAGCCACAGCCTTGGGCAACCCCTTGAGCCGCTCCAGCACCTTCCAGGGGATGTACTTGTGCTCGCCCTCCACAATCACCCTGGGGTAGGTGTAGAGTTCCCGCCCGATTCCCCAGACTGTGGCGGCTCTTTTCAAAGCCCCGCTGATCCCCCCCTTGAAAGGCTCCATGTCTGAAGCGCTTGCGCCGTCCTGCTTCTCCACCCACTCCCCGGTCTCCGGGTGCTTGATGGTAATGCCTGCGATGACCCCGTGCTCGTTGCCCACCTGGGCTGGGGCGTAGCGCACCTGCCAGCCGAAAGGCCCGAAGGCCCGGTCCAGCCGGGTCATGACGGCCCGAGCGTCAATGTAGGGAGCCAGGGTGGTGCTCCCGTTCTTCGACGAGATGATCTTCCACTCGATTTCGTCGGCGGTGAGAGGCGCGGTCAGGATGTTGATGGCTTCCATTACTTCCTCCTTGCAAGAAAAGCAAAGGGGTGGCTTCGGCCACCCCCTGCGGTTGCTCATGCAGCTTTAGCAGCCATTGTCCGAACCACAACCTTCTTTTCCCCCCGCTCGAGCAACACCGCTGCCAGCAGGTGCTTGCAGGCGTGCCCTTTGGCTGCGTCGGGGCAGGTGCAGGAGTTGCGCTCGAGATCCACCAGGTAGTTCTCGTTTCCCCGCACCACGTAGGTATGTGGGAGGCCCTCCACCCGGTGTACCCGCCCCTCCAGCAGAATACCCTCGGCCCGCTCCAGCCGGTTTAGAAAGCCCTCAATGCGCTCGCGGATGTTTTTCATGGCTTCACCTCAGACGAAGGCGCGGGGCGGCCTCTGCCGCCCCCTGGTTCACCCCTTGACCAGCAACGCCTTGATCATTTCAAAGCGGCTGCGGGCGATCTCGGCCTGGGCCTTGGCGCGGGTCAGGCGCTCCTCGGCCAGGCGTAGGTTCTGGTACTGCTCGGCCAGGAGGGTGCGGGCATGGGCCTCGCGCTCCTCGGCGTTCTTGCCCTGGATACGCCCCTCCAGGATGGCCTGGGCCCGTGCAATCTCCAGGGCCTCGCGGTAGCGGTCGCGGGCGATCTGGGCATCCCCCAGCTCGTCCAGCGCCTCCTCGTGTTCCTTGAGGGTATCCTCCAGGTCTACCAGGCGGGTGGGCACCAGGCGCCGCCGGAAGTGGCTCACGAAAAAGTCGTAAAGGTCACCCGAGACCCGGTTCAGATCGTCGGCCTCCTCGTCGGTGAGCAGGGCCAGGTGGGTGGCGTTCTCTACAGTTTCAGATTTCAGGTCGAGCGCATAAATCTTGCTCATGCAGCCTCCTTTTCGATAGACATGACCAGTTGCTCGATGGGGACATGGAAAACCAGATCCCCTTTGGGCGTGAGCAGGGTGGCGTGGGTGGGCCAGTCCCACTCAGGGTCGCGCACCACGTCCAAAACCTCAGCGGGCCAGGGGTGGATGACTCTGGCACCGGGGCCGATCTGCCAGGGGCGCAGGGTGGCCTCGAAGAGTTGCAGGTCGCTCAGGTTGCAGTACCAGGCCGCCCCCTGTTGCCAGAACACCCAGCTACCCTCCTCCTGGGGTGAGGGGTTAGGCAGCGGCCAGGCGATGCCAACCGCCCCCAAAGGGGGATTCAGGCTGCCTTCTCGAATCCAGCAGGCACGAAAAGCGCTCATTTTTCCTCCTCAATCGTCCTATGGGGCCCCTCAAGGGCCCCCTGGTTCAGGAACGCCTATCCGGCCCTTGCACCTCCGCCACCAGCCCACCCCGGATGCGCGATAGCACGGCCTCGCCCACCTCGCCCAGCCGTGTGGCAAAGGCTTCCGGGGCCAGGTTGGAGGTGAGGATCAGGTCGTAGCGGCCTGCGCTGGCCCCCTCCACCAGGGCGTAGAGGCGTTCGGCACTGAAGGGGGAGAGCCGGCACTTGCCCCCGTCATCGAGCACCAGCCGCTCATAGGTGGGCAAGGCCCCCTCTCCGACGGCGGCCAGCCGCTCCTCGGCCAGAAAGTCCAGCTCGCTCCTGAAGCGCACGAAACGCCCTTCAGCGGCGATCTTCCCGGCCAGGCGCAGGGCCAGGTGGGTCTTCCCTACCCCCGGCGGTCCGAAGAGGTAAAGGATGCCTCCGGTGTAGCTTCGCACCGCCTCCAGCGCGGCCCGGTTGCCCTGGTGCCCCTCTACGGGCTTTTCCAGGTAGTCCCTGTACTTCGGGTAGCCCTCCAGGTCAGTCCGCAGCAGCCGGGGAGCGGTGTAGCGCCGCCAGGTCTTGAGCAAGGCGGCCTGGTAACGCTCGGGCTCGAGGTAGCCACAGTCGCAATCGTGCTCGATCTGGCTGGGCCGGGCGAAGGTATACCCGCTCAGGGCCGCCGCCCCGCACAGCGGGCAGGGGGGCAGGCCGGGGTCGGTGGGGTTTTCCTGCCCCCGCTTGCTCTTCACCGTTTCCAGCAAGGGGGCAAGATTCAGAACCGCTCGCCGGTGGGTGTCCATACTTTCTCCTCCTTGTGCGCTTTTTGCGCCGGGTGCGGCGCAATAGAGGCCAGCACCTTAGCCGCATAGCTCAGGGGGTTCTCCACTCCTCGCTTCCTGACCTCCAGCAGCACCTTTTGCACCTCGGCATCCCCCAGGCGCTCGAGGGCCTCCGCAAACTCCCCAAGCCAGGCCAGGGTGGTGGGGATTCTCCTCGGAAGGGGAAGGCCCTCGGCCAGGTTCAGCAGTTCCAGCAGGCTCTCTTTGTGCTGGTGGGCCAGCTTCTGGATCAGGGGGTTCTGCTCCTTGCGAGCCCGAAACAACAGCCCCGCCCGCCAGCCGCCAAGCGCCTGGGCCAGGGTTCCGGCGGGGTCAGGGTAGGCGTGACGTTTTGTCACCGGATTTTGGCGTTTTTCCTGTGACATTTTGTCATGCCCAATCCGCTTTTTCACAGGGGGTTTTTCCGCTCCTGCACGCAAAGCGGTGTGACATTTTGTCACGGGGTTTTCTTCGATTCGCTGTGACATTTTGTCACGCCGAATCCGGTGCATTGCTTGCCGCCGGGCCTCCTCTTTCCCCAGCGGAAAAGCCCTGGGGTCTTCCCCCAGGGCCTCCCACAGCAAGAGCCCGTCCTTGAGGGAGAGCCGCTCGAGCAACCCCTTCAGGCGGCCCGCCTCAAGCCGATACCAGCGTTTCGTCCTGGGCATGTTCGGCCAGGGCCAAAAAGCCCTCCTCCGAGAGAGGCTGCTGCCAGAGCCGGGTGGCCTCTTCCCCCACCGCCACCGGCACCACCCGCTGCCGCTTGCGGCCTGGGAAAATCACGGCGATCTCAGGCCGCCCGTGATCCGGGGCTTTCTCCAGGTACGAAATCCTGATCTGCTTGAGTTGCAAGTACCGCATCCTCCACCTCCACCAGTCCGCTCCCGCCACAGAACGAGCATCGAACACACTCCTCGCTGGGCAGGTAGTTGCCAAACGCACTGCTGTAGTAGCCGGGGCCGCCCACATAGACCAGATAGCCCTCGCCCCCGCATTCCGGGCAGACTTCCTCTCGCATATCTCACCTCGGAAGAAGGAAAGGGGCGGCAAAAGCCGCCCCCTGGTTCAACTTTCAGCCGCCATTTCCTCGATCCTGCTGTGGAAATCCTGCAAACGCTCAAAGAGCGAGTGCTCCTCGAGGGTCATCTGCTGATCCACGGCCTCGGTGATGAAGTCCCCCAGCTTCCACAGGGCATCGGCCTGGAACTCCGGACTCTCGGCCTTGAGCCGCTCGAGCACCCGGATCAGAACCTCGATGTTTTTCAGGTTGTTCATGCAGGCTCCCTTCGCAGCCGCTCCATGATCTCCCGCTCCTTGGGGGTGAGTGGCAGGTCATCCAGGGGCTTCAGGCGGGGGCGGGGTTGAGGTTTTGGGGCTTTAGCCACCTGTCCACCCAGAGCCGGCAATTTCAGCGCCGCCTCCACCGTCTTTCGAGGGGCCCGGATGCCCCTCGAGGCCAGCAGCAACCGGGCCTGGGCCACGGTCAGGTGGGTGCCATCAAACAGCCGGGACAGGCAGTCCCGCAGAGCAATGGGGTCGTTTATCCGTCGCATCAATCCTCCTTCCTTCAGGCGAGGGCGTAGTACAGTTCCCACTGGTAGGTGTCTTTGCCGTAAACCTTGCTGTAGGCCAGGCCGATGTGGTCGGGGTACTCGGGGTCGCTGTCTACCACCCGGAACCAGTGAATGAGCGGGCGGTAGTAGCTCCCGAACGGGTTTTTGCGGAGTGCAGCCTGCTCGTCGTACCGTTCCTTCAAGGCTTGCCTACTTGCGGTAGAGCCTTACCCGTGTTTGCAAGGACCCCAACGCTTCCTCCAGCACCCCCAGTTGAGGAAATCGCCCTGAATGATCATCATTTCGAGCACCGAATCCTCTACGGCATAAAGCCGGTTGTTCAAAACGATCAGTCCCATATTCCTCCTATTTCCACCCGCGCATCATCTCCACCGCCCGATCCAACCGTTGCAGCAGGTTTTCCAGCCGCTCCCGGCGGGTGTTGAACTCCCCCATCAGGCGGCGGTAGCGTTCAGGCTGGATCATTCCCTCGGGGGGACTCCAGCCCTTCCCCAGGTAGCGCTCGAGCTTCTTACCCTCCTTGTGCTCGATCAGGTAGGGGTATGGCCCGTGCAGGGCCCCGCGAGCGCAGCGGCAACCCTCCTTGCCGCAGGACTTCTTCTTCCAGACCACCCGCATCGGCAACAGGCCCTCCAGCCGGGCCTGGGCTTGCTCGAGGTCGCGCTGGGCCTCCTCGATGCGGGCGAGGAGGTTATCCAGCGCCCGCACTGCCCGCTCCCGTTCTTGCCCCAGTTCCAGTCCCATGTGTTCCTCCAAGGGGGCAAGAATCAGGCCGCTTTGCGCTGCATCTGCTTGAGCCGCTGCAACAAGGCCAACAGCACCGGGGACACCCGCCCGCTGGCCTCGATCTCAAACTCCCCTACCTGCTCGATCCAGCCATAGTATTGGTGCTCTTTGAGAAGCTCGAGCAGGGCTTTGAGTTCGTGCGGGGAAAGCTCGATCTGCATATCACTCCTCCCGTAACGCTGCCCGCAACCGGGCCCCACGGGTGCCCATCCGCTTCTGACGCTTGTCGCCATGAGTCTGGGTAGCCCGCCCCAACCCCCACTCGTGCCCACGGGCAAACTTGAGCCGTTGCTTCTTCGCCATGCTCATCACCTCGGAAGAAGGAAAGGGGCGGCCTCTGCCGCCCCCTGGTTATTTCGCCCGGTAATACGTGGTGTGGTACTGGAAGTCCGGGCCCTCGTCGAACTCGTAGCAGGTGACCTCTGCGTAGAGGCCATCCCCTAAATCCACAAAGAGGTTGATGACCCCTGGTACCTCCATTGAAAAGAGGATATTGACCTTTTCCAAGTCGAAGCCTTCTGGAACATCGTTCTCGCGGTGGCTTTGCACCAGGCCGCGCGACTCCAGAAATGCTTTCTTCTCGTTCAGATACGCCTCTTGCCTGCTTCTGTAGTCCAGATCCGCATAGTCCATCCACTTTGACATCCAAACCTCCTTTACCACTCGGCGGGTAGCTCCGGCCCCTCCAGGTCGCGCCACTCCACCGCCTCGTCGAAATCGGGCTCGTCCGGGGCTGCTTCAGCCCTGGGGTAGAGCCGCACTGCGGGGTCGCTGAGCAAGGGAGGCGTAAAGCGGCAGCCCCAGACCTCGCGGTACTCCCCGTCCTCGGCCCAGACCAGCAGGTGGGGCCACTCCGGGAGTTCGTCTCCCAGCCCCAGGTGCTCCAGCACCGGCTGCCGATCCTGCAAATCGCTCAGAAGCATGTAGCGGCTGTCCTGCAAATCTGCAACCTGCATATCTCCTCCTCAAAAGCAAGCCGGGGGCGGGAAACCGCCCCCTGGCTCCGCCGCAGTCCTACGCTGCGGCCAGGGCGATCTCGTGCCCCTGAATGCAGGCCAGAATCTCCCGCGCTGCCCGCATGATGCGCTCGAGGGAGCCCTCCAGCCCCTCCACCCCGCCCTGCCATTGCAGGATGTAGTCCCGGCTCCCCTGCATGGGCAGCCCGAGCTCCCGCCCTACCACGAAGGCAGTGGCCTCAGCCTCGAGCTCTTCCACCTGCGCTCCGCGCCTTGCTTCATCGAAGTGCAGCAGGGTGTGCGCCCACTCGTGCAACAGGGTCTCGGCCTTGGCGGTAGGGGACTGCACGCTGGCTAGAAAGATACGCTTCCCGTCGGTCTTTCCGAAAAACCCCTCCGGCATCAGTTGCTCCTCTACCGGAACCGGGCAGGCCCGCCGCAGCCGTCCGTACACCTCAGCCCCCTGGGGGTTGCGGTCTTTGATCTCCACCGGCTCACCTTCGGTCTGGGAGATGTCGAAAACATAGGCGGTGTGGAAGCTGACCAAACGCTGCACCACTCGCACCTCCCCGGTGATCTCGTCCACCCGCTCCTCCCGCTTCAGGGTCGGGGCCAGAATAGCAATCGCCCGCTCGCCCTTCTTAACCCGCCGCCCCAGTTCGTTCCAGCGCTTCAGGCCCGCAACCAGGGTGGCGTTGGGCTGCTGCATCAGGATCAGCAGGGTGTTATGGTAGCTGTAGCGGTGGAACCGTCCGGCCCTCTCCAGAAACGTTACCAGGCCTTGCGTATGCCCTTCTTTGAGTTGTGCGGCCAGTTGCTCCGTCCACCCCTTGATTTTCTCCATCAGCGCATCGGTTTTCATGGCTTCACCTCGCGCAAAGAGAGGGGGGCGGCAAAGGCCGCCCCCTGGTTCACCCACCCACTAGTCGGGCTTGCGCTGGTAGACCCCTCAAGCTCGAGCGCCCCCAGCGCGTAGCGGTGCCGATCCAGCAGTTGCAGCGCCACGCCGATGGGCAACCCCACCGAGGGGGGCCAGCCGTCCCAGCCCTGGCGGTAGTAGGCTTTGGCGGCGTCCTCCATCAGGGCCGAATCCTTTTCCAGGCTGGCGAGGGCCTCGAGGACAGCGGGCAGGGCGGGTGGGGGGTATTGCCAGACATATCAGCCCTCAAAACTCTATAGTGCCTTCCCGAATCCAGGTTTCAAGCTGATCTGGTGCGCCAAAGTCCTCGAGGATTTTCTGAAACTGTGCTCTGGAGAGATATTGCCAACTGGGATTATTGAAAAACACTTCATCCTCAAACGTAACGATGCTTGCCAGCTTGTCAGCACGGCTCCACTGAATCCATTGGATCTCCATCCCCCCCAACCCGCGAGAATCTAGCGCTAGACGCACCTGGTAGGCCACGCTATCAATGGTATTGGTCAGGCTTTCATCGTCATTTTCGTCCTGGTCGCGCAAGACCACCAGCACCTTCGAGCCTTCCCGGTACACATCTACATTACACCAGGCCTCATTCCTGTAAAGACTGATGTAAGTGAGTCTCGGATGCGAAGCTACTTTCATTGCCACCTCCAAAAAAGGGTAGTAAGGTGAGATTATCCCTGGGGGTAGTTGAAAGGGAGGCCCCTGTCAGCGCAGATTACGCTGTGTGAAAACAGAAAGACCTCCCATCGAAAGGTTAGCTTGTCCGATTGAAGGATGCAAACTACAAGGCCAGCAAGGCCAGGGCCTCAGTACACGACAAAACTTTGAAAACGGCTAAGAATAAGGGCCAGCCCCCGCCAGGAGGTGGCCCATGGAAGAGCATAAACGATTGGTTGAACTGATACGACCCCAGCAGGGCTTTGAGCTGTGCCAGT
>NZ_JAGDFV010000042.1 GCF_017497985.1 Meiothermus sp. CFH 77666 | reverse complement strand
GATCAGCAGCAGGTCTTGCCAGCGATGATGGGTTTTCAAGTACTCGCGGGAATCGGGTATCTGGGCTAGATACGGCAACGGACTGGGGATGGAGACAGCTTTCATATGTGATTATGATAAAAGCCTGCGGGCAGCAGGGGCTTCAACAGCTCGTATTCCTTTGTGCTAAGATCGCTGGGGTAGTTGGTCATAGCAAACACCAAACTACCCCTTTTTCCCTTGATAACCTATTCAGACATGCTCTAGGGATTTTTGTTTACAAGACCCTCTGCTTTCCGCAATCGGCTTTCCACCAAAACCCGGCGATGAAATCGTACTTTGTATTGCACTGCCATCTAGCCATAGACGATTGACTATCGGCTATTGACCTCTTGTGACCTCTTGCTTTCAGCCCTCGGCCTCGAGCTTCCCACAATCCGGGTCAATCTACCATTCGTTTAACATTTTCTTGCTTATATTGAAGCATGACCCTGCAACAAATGTTGCTCAGCAGTGTACTGGTATTCGGAATGGTCAGTCCGGCACTGGCCTCGCCCGCCCAGGACTTATTCGACCAGGCTACCTTTCTGATTGGTTTTTATTACAACGGCCCTGCCAGAGTCGCCAGCTTTCGGGAGCTCCGGCGGCAGTACCAGCCTCAGCTCGACCAGCTCTGCGCCCTCGAGCGAGACCGGTGCGGCTTCGACAAGGCCAGGCAGGTCATCACTCGCATCGTGCAGGACATTGCCGACCCCTTTACGGTGCTGATGACCCGCGACCAGCTCATTGACGATCAGCGTTATGGCGCCGGGCTGGGGCCGGCTGCACCCCGAATCGGGGTCTGGGTGCGCGAGACTCCCAGGGGACTGGTGGTGAGCGAGGCCTTCCCCGGCGAACCCGCCTTCGAGGCGGGCTTGCGGCGCGGCGACCTGATTACCCAGATCGGCGGGCAACCCGCCACCCTGGCCCGGCTGAGCGCCGCGGAAGCCGCCCGCAATACCGTTAGCCTGAGCTACAGCCGCCAGGGCAATGCCCGCACCGTGAACCTCACCCCCCGGGTAGCCGAGGCCACCATGCAGCCCAGGCTCGAAATCAACAACAACATCGCCTACCTGCGCATTTATCATCTGTACAGCTCCGACAACTACTCCACCGCCGAACGCATCCACGACGCCGCCCGCCGGGCCGAACAGGCCGGGGCCCGGGGCATGGTGATCGACCTGCGCGACGCCCTCACCGGCTACGACTCCGAAGCCCTGCTAGGAGCCGCCGCCTTTACCGGTAAGGGGGGGTTCATCTACGACCGACGCTTCCAGGGGCAGGACGAAACCCACACCGTCGAAAACGGCAAGCTGTTCGTACAGCCCGAAGGTGGCGACAAAGAGGAACAAAGCGCGGTAGAGCGGCCCTATCTGGCCCGGCTTCCGGTGGTGGTGCTGGTCAACCGCAACACCTTTAACTCTGCTGAGATGCTGGCCTATTTCCTGCAAGTTGCAGGCCGGGCCAAGGTGGTGGGCGAACCCACTGCGGGTGCCCTCGGCATGTCGGGCAGCGCTGAAGGCCCCTTGCTCAATGGCGAGTTTATTGCGGTCTCTTCGCTACGGATGCGCAACCTGGACGGTTCCCCCTTCCCCCTTAGGGTAACCCCGGATGTAGCGGTAGTAGACGACCTGGATGCCCTGATCTCGGGGCGTGATGTGGTGCTGGAACGCGCCCTGGAAATGCTGCGGTAGGTGGATGCTATGCGCAAACTGCTTGCAACGCTGGCCCTGGTGCTTGGCTCGCTCTCGCTGGCCTCGCCCGCCCAAGACCTCTTCGATCAAGCCAGTTTTTATGTAGAGTTCTACTACAACGGCCCCTCTACGCTGAACCTCAAGGAGCTTACCGCCCGCTACCAGAGCGAGCTGGATCGCGCCTGTGGGCTTCAAAAAGACACCTGCCCCTACGACCAGGCGGTGCCCATCATCCAGCGCATGATAGGCGAGCTGAACGACAACCACACCTACTACCTGAGCCCGGAGGCCCTGCGGGGAACCCGCGAGAGCCGCCAGGGCAACGCCCCCTCCCGCACCCTTCGCATCGGCGTGACCCACCTGCCCATTCCGGGTTCACGCGACCGCCTAGTGGTAGATGTGATAGAGGGTGGCCCCGCTGACGAAGCCGGGCTGGCCTACGGTGACCGCATCATCGCCGTCAATGGCCGCTTGCTGAGCGAGCTCCCCGATGACAACCAAGCAGCTCAGTTTTTGGTACAGGCCGTGCAGACAGGCCGCCCAGTGGTGCTCACCATCCTGCGGGGGCCAGAACGCCAGCGCCTCGAGATTACCTTGCAGGGCCGCGAAATCAACCTGGCCCGCTTCCCCTCCCTCAAAATAAGGCCCGACGGGGTGGCGGTGCTCAAAATCCCCGATTTCGATGCCCAGGGGCAGGTAGGCCGCCGGGTGCACGAGCTGGTGCGGGAGGCCCAGCAGAAAAACGCCCGGGCGCTCATTCTGGAGTTGCGCGGTAACAGTGGGGGTCTGCTCAACGAGATGATCTACTCGGCGGCGGCTTTCCTGGAGGAGCCTTTTGTGGCCCTGGTAGACCGCTACCAGACCGAGCGCACCGAGTTCCGCATCCGCGACGGGCGTCTTATCGTAACCCGCAACGGCCAGAACGAAACCGCCAACCTGCCCCTGCTGGCCCGCTGGCGCGGCCCGCTGGTGGTGCTGATAGACGAAAACACCGCCTCCGGCGGGGAGTACCTGGCTTCCGCCATTCAGAAAGCCAGACTAGCACCCCTGGTGGGAGTGGCTACCCTGGGCATCGGCAACACCACCACCCGCCCCCTCAACCTGATCAACGGCGGAGCCTTGAGCATCTCCTATAACCGCGCTTTCTTCGCCGATGGCTCCCCCTATCCGGCTCGAGCCACCCCGGACTTTGTAGTGGAAAATTCCCTCGAGCAGCTCGCCAATAACGGGCGCGACCTGCCTATGGAAAAGGCTTTGGAAGCCCTGGGCATCAAGGCCAATCGATAGGTGGTTCTTCACATATTTTGCGCCATCCGACTTCAAGAAAGCCTTGCCATAAAGAACTGTGGCCGCCTGGAAACTCGAAACCCAAGCGTGGGCAGCCGCGTCTGTGAAGGGCGCAATAAAAAAGCAGGGCGGCATGACCCACCCTGCCCGGTGACGGCCCCTCTACTTAACCAACTCCACCAGGGCCAGTTGCGTGCCGTCCCCCCGGCGGCGCTCCGCCAGTTTGAGGACGCGGGTATAACCGCCCGGACGGTCGGCGTACCTGGGGGCGATTTCCTCAAACAGCTTTTTGACCAGCTTGGGGTCGTGCAGGTCACGCAATACCTGACGGCGCAGGTGGTTGCGCCGGGCGTAAGCGGCCAGCTCTTCGGGGGTGGCCATGCGCTCGCCTTCCTGAAGCGGCAGCTCCTGACCGTTCTTGTCCCTGCGCTTGGTAAAGCGCACATTGTCGGGCACAGTCAGAGTAGGGGCTTTTTTGGCGGTGGAAATCAGGTTGTCCATGTAGCCCGCCAGCTCCTTGGCCTTGGGGATGGTGGTGGTGATTCTACCCTCCTCCGAGAGCAACAGGCTCTTGGCGAGGTTTCGGAACAGCGCCACGCGATGCGAGGAGTTCCGATTGAGTTTTCTTCCAGCTTTCCTGTGACGCATCTTTGCTCCTTCAGAGCGTCGAGGGCCCAGAGTCAAGGGTCTAGCGCTTTGGACGCCCGACCCAGTAGCCTCGACGCTAGTCTTTCATTACCAGCCCGTGCTGGGCCAGGCAGTCCTTGATCTCTTGCAGGCTGCGGTCGCCGATGCCCGGCACCTTCTTGAGCTCGCGCTCCGAGAGGGCCAGGAGGCTTTCCACACTCTCGATGCCTTCTTCCTTCAGGTTGTGGAGGACGCGGGTGGTCAGGCCCAGGTCGTCCAGGGTCAGTCCGACCCCCGTGGCAACCGGGGGCGCTGGCGAGATGGGCGCGGCGGGGGTCGCAGCGGCTGCCGGAGCGGGCTTATGCTCAACCCGCACCACCGGCGACTGGTCAAAGAAGCCAAGCTGTTCGCGCAGGATGGTCACCGATTTTTGCAGCGCGTCCATGGGCGAAACCGCACCATTGGTCCAGATCCGCAGGGTCAGCTTGTCCAGGTCGGTACGCTGGCCCAGACGGGTATCCTCGACCTGGTAGGCCACCCGGCGCACGGGGGAGTAGAGGGCATCCACTGGAATCGAGGAGATACGGTCTTTGATGCCGTGTTTTTCAGCAGGCACATAGCCCGTTCCTTCATCTACCCTCACCTCCATGACCAGTTTGCCCTTCTCTTCCAGGGTAGCAATGTACTGGTCTGGGTTGACGATTTCAGCATCCGGGGGGCACTCGAGGTCGCGGGCATACACCACTTTGGGGCCGGTAGCCCTTAGGGTGAGGGTCTTGGGGCCAATGCCGGGGCTGGCAAACCGCACCACCAGCTCCTTGAGGTTCAGGATAAGCTGAATAGCGTCTTCCTTGACCCCTGGAATGGTGGAGAACTCGTGCAGCACGTCTTCAATGTAGACGCTGGTGACGGCCGTACCAGGAATCGAGGAAAGCAAAATCCGGCGCAGGGGGTTGCCCAGGGTGACGCCGAAACCCCGCTCGAGGGGCTCGAGCACAAACTCGCCGTAGTTTCCGTCAATACGGGCGTTAAAAACGGGGGCTTTGGTCTTGGTGGTTTCCAAACTAGAACCTCCTCGGAGGTGTCAACAGCTGATAGCGAATGGCGCTTGGCGGTTTGCTATCGGCTAACGGCTATGAGCGATGGGCTATCGGGAGTAGAACTCAATCACCAACTGTTCGTTGACCGGCAACGAAAGCATCTCCCGCTCGGGTACGCGCAGGAAACGCCCGGTCATGGTATCGGCGTTGAACTCAAGCCAGGGGAAGGTCTTGCGGTTTTTGAAACGCTCAACGTTTTGAACGATGAAATCCATCTTTTTGGCTTTTTCCGATACCTTGATCTCATCGCCCTGGCGCAACCGATAGCCCGGAACCGTAACCCGCTTACCATTGACCAGGATGTGGCCGTGGCGCACAAACTGACGGGCCTGGCGGCGAGTGGAGGCAATGCCCATGCGGAACACCACGTTGTCCAGACGGCTCTCCAGCAGTTGCAGAAACACCGTACCGGTCACGCCCTTCTTGCGGCTGGCCTCTTCGAAGAGGTTGCGGAACTGCGTTTCCGAGACATCGTAGATGAAGCGCAGTTTTTGCTTCTCGCGCAGGCGCACTGCAAAATCGGAGGGGCGACCCCGGCGCTTCTGGCCGTGCTGACCCGGCGCATAGGGGCGGCGATCCAGATACTTTTGAACTTTTTCGGTCTCGGCCACGTTCACCCCAAGGTGACGTGCCACTTTTACGATTGGCCCTCTATAACGACCCATTCTCTACTCCTCCATCGGTCAGGAAGTCAGTTTGTTCGTGCTGCGTTCCCAACCGGGTTCCCGAAGCATGCAGGGTGAAGCAGGGAACCAAAGTTTCACCCCAGCAGCGATACTTTAGACCGTTTTACGGAACTTCTTGCGGGGACGGCAGCCGTTGTGCGGTAGGGGGGTGTCGTCCACAATCGAGCGCACCTGCAGCCCACTGGCCTGCAAAGCCCGGATGGCCTGCTCCCGGCCTGCTCCCGTGCCCCGCACCACCACTTCCACGCTGCTCATCCCAAAGCTTTGGGCTTTCTTGGCCGCATCCATCGCCGCCAACTGCGCCGCGTAGGGTGTGCCTTTACGGCTACCCTTGTAGCCAATCACGCCACCCGACGACCAGGTAACCGGGTGACCGTTGGTATCGGTAATGGTCACAATGGTGTTGTTGTAGGAGGCGTGGATAAACGCCCGGCCTGCTGTTACCTGGCGTTTGACCTTTTTCTTACGACTGGTTGAAGTTTTTTTCTCAGCCATACTCTCCTCGCGTTTGCTCCACACGAAAATGGGGGTGGAGCCTGATCAGGAGTCTCAACTGGCGTGTACACAATGCGCGGTTGGCGCATCTACGTTCCAGCTTTTTCAGAGGCTGGGGATGGGGCTTGATCCCAACACCCAGGTTCCACTACTTGCGGGGAGCCTTTTTCTTACCCGCCACGGTCTTGCGCGGCCCCTTGCGGGTGCGAGCGTTGGTACGGGTACGCTGACCCCGCACGGGCAGCCCCCGACGGTGACGCAGACCACGGTAGCAACCGATATCCATCAGGCGCTTGATGTTGCCAGCCACCTCGGCGCGCAGTTCACCCTCGAGCTTGTAGGTGTTCTCCACAAACTCACGCAACCTGGCCACCTCGGCCTCGCTCAGGTCTTTGACCCGGGTAGCCGGATTGACATTGGTAGCCGCCAGGGCCTCTTTCGCACGGGCCGGGCCCACCCCATACACGTAGGTCAGGGCAATGTCCACGCGCTTGTTGCGGGGGATTTCCACACCAGAAATACGAGCCATTCATTCACCTCCTTCCGGGATTCTCAATCAGCCTTGACGCTGCTTGTGGGTAGGGTCTTCGCAGATCACGTACACACGCCCGTGGCGCTTGATGACCTTGCACTTATCGCACATTTTCTTGACTGAGGTACGCACTTTCATGGTGACTCCTTCATGTGGGCGTGGCCCTATATCTACCTTCTGTAGACAATCCGGCCCCGCGTAGGGTCGTAGGGGGTAATTTCGACCACCACCCGGTCTCCGGGCAGAATGCGGATATAGTTCATGCGCATCTTGCCCGAGATGTAGCAGAGAATTTCGGGGCCATTATCAAGCTGCACCCGAAACGTGGTGTTGGGCAGGGCCTCGCTGATAACCCCTTCGGCTCGAATTGTGTCTTTTTCCTTGGCCAAGCATCTCCTCCTCAGCGCGAATCCCGGCTACCGCCCGACCGGCACAGATTTCTGGCTCCCCGTCAGGAGGCGAGGGCCAGACTCGGTAATCAGCACCGTGTTTTCGTAGTGGGCCGCCAGGTTGCCTTTGCCAACCGTGGCCGTCCAACCATCCGCCAATATTACCATCTTGGCAGGGTACAAAGCAACCATCGGCTCAAAAGCCAGGGTCATACCGGGGCGCAGTTTGGGGCCTTTGCCAGGGTCGCCGTAGTTGGGCACCTGGGGGTCTTCGTGCAGCTCGCGCCCCACACCGTGCCCCACCATCTCGCGGATACACCACAAGCCATTTTGGCGCTCCACAAAGTCCTGCACGGCGGCAGCCACATCCCCAATGCGCTTGCCCGGCTGCATGAGTTCCAGACCCAACCAGAAGGCTTCTTCGGTCACCTGCATCAGCTTCTGGGCTTCGGGCGAAACCTTGCCCACGGCATAGGTGCGGGCCATATCGGTGGTGTAACCATCATGGGTGAAGAGGAAATCAATCTTCAAGAGTTCCCCTTCCTGCAAGGGGCGCTTGGAAGGAAAGCCGTGCACCACCACATCATCAATGGACATACAGGTAGCGCTGGGATAGGGCACCGACCCACCCGCCCGGTAGCCGATCTGGGGGGCTTTGCCCCCCACTCGCTCAATGGCCCGCAGGATTATCTGGTCGAGCTCGAGGGTACTCACCCCAGGCCGAATATGCGGCTCCACCTCGGCAAAGATGGCGGTGTGAAGCTGACCGGTTTTGGTCATCTTCTCGATTTCCCAGGGCGACTTGATGTGGATGGCCATAGTCAAAATCCGCTAAGCTCTACTGCCCAAAACCCCTACACCGTCGGGAGTCCCAGGGCCTCCTGGATTGCCCGGTAGACCTCCTCCACCCTGCCCAGCCCGTTAATTTCCTTCAGGCTGCCGGTTTTTTGGTAGTAGTCCACCAGGGGCTGGGTTTTCTGCCGGTACTCGAGCATGCGGGCCCGGATGGTCTCCTCGTTGTCGTCCGAGCGACCTTCCTCCAACGCCCGGCCCAGCAAGCGCCGCACCAGCTCATCTTCAGGGGCGGTTACCAGCAAAACCCCCAGCAAGCGAATACGCTGCTCTTGCAAAAGCTTGTCCAGGGCTTCCGCCTGGGCCAGGGTGCGGGGAAAACCATCAAAGATGACCCTGGGGTCGGGCATGGCGGCCAGTTCTGCTCCAATAAGCCCCAGAATAATCTCGTCGGGAACCAGCTTGCCAGCATCCATAATGGGCTTGGCCAGCCTGCCCAGCTCGGTGCCGCGGGCCACGTGGCTGCGCAAGATATCGCCAGTCGAAAGCTGCTTGAACCCCATCTCGGAGGCCAGGCGCTTGGCCTGGGTACCTTTGCCCGCACCAGGGGGGCCTAGGAAGATGACCGCCTCTGCCATATCTCAATCGTCTCCTTATCTTGGTTCCCGCTACTTTTGGGGTTGGTTACAAGTTCAGTCCGATCGGGCCGTAATAGCTGCTGGCCAAAACCTTCGGCCCTTTTATCCCAGATCCTTGACGCCGCACACTACCCTGTGGCCTCGGAAGCACCGCTCACCCACCCAGTACCTCAGCGCGTGCGCCCGCGCAAGCGGCCCTTGGACAAAAAGCCCTCGTAGTTGCGCATCTGCAACTGAGCCTCTATCTGGCGCAAGGTGTCCAGCGCAACCCCCACCACAATCAAGAGGCTGATGCCCGAGAAGTGAAAAGCCAGGGTAGTCACGCCCGTCACGTTCTGCATGATGGTGGGCAGGGCTGCCACAATGCCCAGGAAGATGGCCCCCCACAACGTCAGGCGGGAAACAATGTGCTCCAGGAACTTCACGGTGGGGTCGCCAGGGCGAATACCTGGGATAAAACCCCCATACTCACGCAGGTTCTCCGAAATGCGGCGCGGGTCGAACTGCACGGCGGTGTACACGTAGGTAAAGCCGATGATGAGGAGCACTTCGATCAGGAGACCCGGGAAGCGATTGGGAGTGAAGAAGTTGGCCACCCCCTGAGCTACCGGCGAATCTGGAAATACCCCGGTGATAAAGAGGGGGAGCTGGAGCAGGGCTGCTGCAAAGATAATGGGGATAACCCCTGCCGCATTGAGTTTGATGGGAATGTAGGTGGCCTGCCCACCGAACATCTTGCGGCCTACCTGCTTGCGGGCGTACTGCACCGGGATGCGCCGCTCGGCTTGCTGCACTGCCGCCATCGCCGCAAAAGCCAGCACGATAAAGGCCAGGAAGATCAGGAGGGCAATCAGGTTCACCTCGCCGGTACGCACCAGGCCAAAGGTGCGGCCCAGTTGTGGCAGCCAGGAAGCCACGATGCCGGCAAAAATTACCATACTGGTGCCATTGCCGATACCGTACTCGGTGATCCGCTCGGCCATCCAGAGCAACAGGGCAATGCCGGCTACCTGGGTGATGACCACCACAAAGTAGAAGAAGAAGCCGGGTTCCCAGCCGGGCAGCAAGAAAGCCCCATTGTTGGAGCCCAGGAAGGCCGTGGCCAGGAACAAACCCTGTACCGCCCCCAGGGCAATACCGGCATAGCGGGTGTACTGGGTGATGATGCGACGGCCTTCTTCCCCTTCTTTTTGCAGCTTTTCCAGGGCCGGAATAACCGTGACCAGAAGCTGCATAATGATGGCGGCGGTAATGTAGGGCATGATGCCCAGGGCAAAAATCGAGAACTGCTCGAAGTTGCCACCGGAGAACAGGTTGATGAGACCCAGCGCGCTACCCGCCTGCGTACCCAGGAACTCGCGGATTTTGCTGATGTCCACCCCAGGGGTGGGAATGAAGGTACCCAACCGATACAACGCCAGCACCAGAAGCGTAAACAAAATGCGTTTACGCAGCTCGGGGATGATGATGGCGGAGCGGAAGGCCGCGAGCATCTTAGGCCCCCTCGAGCACAACCGCTTCGCCACCCGCAGCCTTGAGCTTTTCTACCGCCGCTTGCGAGAACTTGTGGGCATGCACCTTGACACCGCTGGCATCTCCCTGAGCGAGCACCTTAACGGGATAGCCAGGGCGCACCAGGCCCGCCTTTGCCAGGGCTTCGGGGCTTACTTCACCGGAAGTGAAGTGCTTGGCGATGGCGCCAAGGTTGACCACCTGGTATTCCACCCGCTTGAGTTCGCCGTGGGAGTCGCCTTTCATGCCGCGTTTGGGCAGGCGCATCAGCAAGGTGGAGCGGCCACCTTCAAAGCGGGCCGGGTTTTTGAGGCCGCCCGAACGGGATTTCTGACCTTTGTGGCCACGCCCGGCGGTTTTACCTTTGCCCGAGCCAGGGCCCCGACCCACGCGCTTACGGCTTTTGTTAGCCCCCTCGTTGGGGCGAATATCGGTAAGCTTCATTCCAGCACCTCCACCAGATGGGCCACCTTGCGAATCTGACCGCGCATGGCGGGGTTATCCTGCACTTCACGTACGCGGTTCATCTTGGTCAGACCCAGTACCTTGAGGGCGGCTTTCTGGTCTTTTGGATAGCCGATGGGGCTTTTGACCAGCCGAACCTTGACGGTAGCCATCAGACCACCTCCTCCGGCTTGGCCGGGGCTTTGCGAAGACGCTTAACATCGTCCCAGGTCTGGAGCTGGCGCAGGGCTTCCATGGTGGCATAGGCAATGTTGACCGCATTGCGGGAGCCCAGCTCCTTGGTCAGGATGTCGGTAATGCCGGCCAGCTCGAGGATGGCGCGGGGCACCTGGCCTGCGATTACGCCCGTACCCGGCGCTGCAGGGCGCAGCAGAATGGTCGAAGACCCCCAGGTCACGCTGATTTCGTGGGGAATGGTGCCGTTGTGCAAGGGCACCTCGACCATATCGCGTTTGGCATAGTTGTTGGCTTTTTGCACCGCCATCGGGACTTCTTTGGCCTTACCCAGGCCCAGGCCAACCCGGCCTTGCCGGTCTCCAACCGCCACCAAAGCCCCAAAGCGGAAGCGACGACCCCCCTGGTAGGTTTTGGAGGTACGGCGCACAAAAATCATCTTTTCTTCAAAATCGGTTTCAGGCATGTTAGCTCCTTTGGAGGCTAACGCTGATAGCAAATAGCCGCTTAGCTATAGGCTATCAGCTAGAACTCCAGTCCCCCTTCGCGCGCACCTTCGGCCAGCGCCTTGACGCGCCCATGGTACTTGAACGGACCCCGGTCAAAAACCACCTGAGCAATCCCCTTGGCCTTGGCTGCTTCGGCGATGGCAACGCCCACTTTCCGGGCGACCTCGGTCTTGTTGCCCGAAAGCTTGAGGGATTTGCTCGAGGCGGCGGCCAGGGTCTCCCCTTTACTGTCGTCAATGATTTGTGCGTAGATGTGCTTCAAGCTGCGGTGAACGCTGAGGCGCAGACGGCCCGAGGCTTTGACAGCGTTGCGTACCCGGAACTTGCGGCGGTCTTCAGTGGACAAACGAGCCACAGATTCTCCTTCCTGATGACACCCATATCCCGCTCTAGACGAGTGGCGGGATGGGTCTATTTGCCCGCAGTCTTGCCAGGCTTGGTCTTGATTACCTCGTCGGCGTAACGAATGCCCTTGGCGTGGTAGGCATCGGGGGGGCGAATCGAACGCACATTCGCAGCCACCTGTCCTACCAGTTGCTTATCAATGCCCACAACTCGGATTTTGGTGGGTTCGGGCACCTCGAAGGTGATGCCGGCAGGCGGGGCGACAATGTCTTTATGGCTATGCCCCACGGTGAGCTCGAGGTTCTTTCCCTGCATGGCCGCACGATAACCCGTACCGCTAATTACCATTTCCTTCACGTAACCCGCCGAAACCCCCTGCACAGCATTGGCAATCAGGGTGCGGGTTAAACCGTGCAGGCTCCGGTGCATACGGCTATCCGAGGGCCGGCTTACGGTAACGGCGCCATTTTCGTTTTTGACGATCAGGTCGGGGTGAACCGGCACGGTCAGCTCACCCTTGGCCCCCTTGACCTTTACCAGCCCACTAGAGACCTCCACGGTCACACCCTTGGGCAAGGTGATGGGTTGTTTTCCAATTCGAGACATGTTCTATTTCTCCTTGATGGCCCCCGATTTGAGCGCTATTGTCGCTGTGGGCCGAGTCACTCAAGTCCCAGCGCTACTCTCGGGGATAGCTCAAATTGGGGTGGGGTTACCACACCTCGCAGATTACTTCGCCGCCCACGCCGAGCTTGCGGGCTTCGCGGTCGGGCAACAGCCCTTTGGAGGTCGAGACAATCGCCAACCCTAGCCCACGACGCACATTGGGCACATTCTCGGCGGTCACGTATACCCGGCGGCCCGGGCGGCTCACCCGCTGGATGTGCTGGATTACCTTCTCGCGGCGGGGGCCATACTTGAGGATCAGGCGGAGGTAGGGCTTGCCCTCAACCTCAATCTGTTCCATCCCCTTGAGAAAACCTTCCTTGACAAGGATGCTGGCGATCTGCTGCTTGAACTTGGAAGCAGGCACATCCACGCTCTCCTTGTAGACCTGGACTCCGTTGCGAATCCGGGTCAGCATATCGGCAATTGGATCACTGAGCATTACAGAATCTCCTTCTTCTGGGGTGGCTCTGTTTGTGCTGGAAGTTTGCGGAGCCCGGTCTTGGCCAAATCTAGCCAACCAATCAGCTCAGAACATCCGCAGAAGGCACCCTCGAGATGGGCCTGGCGGTATCGGTGAAAACTCTCCGACCTACCAAACCATCCTTACCAGCTGGCTTTCTTGACACCCGGCAACTGACCTTTGTGGGCCATTTCGCGGAACTGCAGACGCGAGATGCCAAAGTAACGCAAGTAGGCCTTGGAACGGCCCGTCACCGCGCAGCGGTTCTTGTGGCGGGTCGGGCTGGCATCGCGGGGCAGCTCGGCCAGGGCAGCGTAATCGCCCGCTGCTTTGAGGGCCGCCCGCTTGGCCGCATACTTGGCGATGGTTTTCAGCTTGCGCTTCATCTTCTCGACCTGGGATTTCTTAGCCATGGTTTCACCTCCTTTCTAAAAGCAAATCGCAACAGGACTCACGCTTATTTCCGGAACGGGAACCCTAGAAGCTCCAGCAGGGCCTTGGCCTCCTCATCGGTCTTGGCCGTGGTGACTACTGCAATATCCATCCCCCGCACCGTGTCTACCATATCAAAGGTGATTTCAGGGAAGATAGCCTGCTCACGCAGGCCCAAGTTGTAGTTACCGCGACCATCAAAAGCACCCGGATTAACCCCGCGGAAGTCGCGGATACGGGGGAGCGCAATGTGGATGAGCTTCTCGGCGAATATCCACATCCGGTCACCGCGCAGCGTGACTCGCAGACCGATGGGCATCCCCTGGCGCAGCTTGAAGTTAGAGATGGACTTCTTGGCGCGGGTGATAGCGGGCTGTTGACCCGTGATGACGGCCAGTTCTTTGCCCGCCTTCTCCAGGATGCGGCTATCTTCCTTAGCCTCACCCAACCCCTGGTTCACCACGATTTTGACCAGGCGGGGCACTGCCATGATGTTGGTGTAGCCAAAGCGCTTCATCAGCTCAGGACGAATCTCTTCGGCATAGCGTTTCTTGAGGGCAACTTCTAAAGGCATTCACAACCCCCTTATTTGGTATCCAGCACGCCATCACACTTGGCGCAGACACGTGCCTTGGTACCGTCGGGTAGCACCCTCTTGCGGATACGGGTCGGCTTTTCGCAGCTCGGGCAGATCGGCATGACTTTCGAAGCATGGATCGGCGCTTCACTCTCGATAAAGCCCCCCTGGGGGTTGCGGGGGTTGGGGCGCACCGCGCGTTTAATCAGGTTCAACCCCTCTACCACCACCATACCCTCCTTGGGCATGACGGCCTTGACTTTGCCGGTCTTACCACGCAGTCCTTCCTTGCCGGAAAGAACCACTACGGTATCCCCTTTTTTGACGTGTACCTTGGACATTATTCCTCCGATTTTGCTCCAGGGCCCAGACAGCCAAGTCCTAGACACCAAATGAAAAGTGTACCAGAAACCGCCCTGAAAAGCATCCTTCACTGGGAGCTTGCGGAGCCATTCGGTTTAACCCCGCAAGCCGGGCGCGGGACAGGAGACCCCGAAAGCCTCCCGTGTATCGGAAACAACTTGCCTACGGCAAGAACCCGCCACCCCATCTACAGGTCAGAGCACCTCGGGTGCTAGCGAAACAATCTTCATGAAGCCGCGCTCCCGCAGCTCACGGGCCACCGGGCCAAACACACGGGTTCCACGGGGCTCGTTCTGGGGGTTGATGATGACGGCGGCATTGGTGTCGAAACGAATGGAAGAACCGTCCTGACGACGGATTTCCTTGGCCGTCCGCACCACCACGGCTTTGACCACATCCCCTTCCTTGACCATACCCCGGGGGATGGCTTCCTTGACCGAGGCCACAATCACATCGCCGACACTGGCGTACTTGCGGTAGTGACCGCCCATCACCCGGATACAGGCGATTTTGCGCGCGCCGGTGTTGTCGGCGACTTCCAGCACGGTTTCTTGCTGAATCACGCTTTACCACGCTCCTTGCGCAGCAGGTAGCGCTCGACCAGATCCATGCGACCTTCCTCGAGGCGACCCACCACTACAAATTTCTTCTTTTTTGAGATGGGGGTTGCTTCCCTGATCTCGACAATATCGCCCAGTTTGTACTGGTCGTTCTCGTCGTGGGCAAGGTACTTTTTGGATTGCTTGATGACCTTGCCATAAAGCGGGTGCTGCATCTGGCGCTCGACCAGTACCGTAACGGTCTTCTGCGCCTTGTCGCTCACCACCACGCCGGTTAGAACTTTTTTAGGCATGTAAGCTCCTTTCCTCAGGCTTTCTTGGCGCGGGGCTTCTGGACCGGGGCAGGCTTGGCTTCGGCCTCGCCCGCTTCAACCCCCCTGGCTTTCTCGCTCAGCACAGTTAGCATGCGGGCAATCTCGCGCTTGGCTTGACTTACCCGATGGTTTTTGTCTAGCTGCCCAATGCTGGATTGAAAGCGCAGCTCCATCAGTTCTTTCTTGGTGTCCTGTATTCGCTTTTGCAGCTCCGACACCGGCAGCTTGCGCAGCTCACTGGGCTTCGTCGTAGGCATCGCGTCTCACCACCTTGGTTTGCATGGGCAGTTTGTGCCCGGCCAGACGAAGGGCTTCCCGGGCCTGTTCTTCGGTTACGCCGGAGACTTCAAACATCACCCGGCCCGGCTTCACCACCGCCACATAACCCTCCACATTCCCCTTTCCCTTACCCATCCGGACTTCCAGGGGCTTCTTGGTATAGGGCTTGTCGGGGAAGATGCGAATGAAAATCTTGCCCCCACGGCGGAAGTGGCGCACCATCGCCACGCGGGCTGCTTCGATTTGCTGGCTGGTAACCCAGTTAGGCTCCATGGCTACCAGGCCCCACTCGCCAAAGGCCACATAGTCGCCCCCTTTGGCGGTACCCCGCATCCGGCCCCGGTGGGCCTTGCGGTATTTCATGCGTTTGGGCATCAACATGCTTTACTCACCTTCCTTGGCGCCAGCCCCGGCCTTGCGTACCGCCGAGCGGCGACGGGGCTTGCTGTCCTCGCGGTCACGCTTGGGAGCCGCCGGACGTGCTGAGGGCGCAGCACCCGGCACAATCTTCTTACCGCCAATCACCTCACCCATGAAGACATAGGCCTTGACCCCCAGCGAACCGTAGGTGGTCTCGGCGCGAGCCGTGCCATAGTCAATGTTGGCCCGCAGGGTATGCAGGGGCACCCGGCCCTCAGCGGCCCACTCCACACGGGCCTGCTCAGCGCCGCCAATGCGCCCCGAGACCACAATTTTGGCCCCCTGGGCGCCGGATTCGCGCACTCGCTGCACAGCCTGTTTGATGCTGCGGCGCACAGCAAAACGGCGTTCGATCTGTTCGGCCACACGCTGGGCAACCAGAGGAGCGGATAGGTTGGGATTGCCCACTTCCTGAACGTTCAGGGCGACGGTTTTGCCGGGAAACTTGTTTTGCAAGGTTTCGCGCAGGCGCTTGATGGTTTCGCCACCCCGCCCAATCACCACGCCGGGCTTGGCCGCATACACGGTGATGGCGATGTTGTCGGCGGCGCGTTCAATATCTATACGGGCCAGGCCCGCCGGACGCAGCTCGTCCTCGATGGTTTGGCGAATCAGGCGGTCATCCTGAACCAGCTTGGCATAAGACTTCTTGCCTGCGTACCAGCGCGACTCAAACTCGCGGGTAATGCCCAGGCGCAAGCCTACGGGATTAATCTTATTACCCATTTTTCTCCCCCACGATGATGGTGATATGGCTGGTACGCTTCTTGATCATGTTAGCGCTGCCGCGGGCCCTTGGCAGCATCCGCTTGATGGCCGGGCCCTCGTCCACATAGGCTGCCTTGACGAAGATCTGGTCTTCGATCATATTCTTGCGGTCATCGTTCATGCCGTTAGCAGCTGCCGACTCGAGCACCTTAGCCACAATCTCCGAGGCACGGTGCGGGGTGTACTTGAGGATGGCGCGGGCCTCCTCCAGTTTCTTGCCCCGAATCAGGTCTACTACCAGGCGCACCTTTTGCGGCGACATCCGCACGTACCGGGCGGTAGCCCGGGCGTAGGTATGGGGGGTCTCGGCCTTGAGGGCCTCGCTTTGCTGGCGCAACGACATCCTGGCGTAGCGCTGCAAGCCCGCCGCGCCGGGGTGGTGCACATCGCGCAGGTCTTTGCGAATATCGCTGCGCTCGCCTTTTTTGAGACGTTTATTGGCTTCCATCGCTCCCCCTTTTACTTCTTGGCGGCGGTCTTGGCCTCGCGGCTATGACCCCTGTAGGTACGGGTGGGCGAGAATTCGCCCAACTTATGCCCGACCATCTGCTCGGTGATATAGACCGGCACGTGTTGCTTGCCGTTGTAGACCGCCAGGGTGTGGCCAATCATCTCGGGCACGATGGTGCTCCGACGGCTCCAGGTTTTGATCACCCGCTTTTCGCCTTTGGCGTTCATCGCCTCGACTTTTTCCAGCAGGTGGCTTTCCACAAAGACTCCTTTTTTCAAGCTGCGTGGCATAGTTCACCTCTACTTGCGACGAGACACGATAAGCGCGCTCGAGGGCTTCTTTTTCTTGCGGGTCTTGAGACCTTTGGCCTGCTGGCCCCAGGGCGAAACCGGCGGACGACCCCGCGGAGCCCGGCCTTCGCCACCCCCGTGCGGGTGGTCTACCGGGTTCATGACCGTACCACGTACATGGCCCTTGCGACCCAGGTGGCGCGTGCGACCGGCTTTCCCAAGCACAATGTTCTTGTGGTCAGCGTTCGAAACCACCCCAATAGTGGCGTAGCACTCGCCGTGTACCTTGCGCAGCTCACCCGAGGGGAGCCGCAGGATCACGTAATCGCCTTCACGGCCCTGTACTTGCACGCTAGTGCCCGCGCTGCGGGCCATTTTGGCCCCTTTACCGGGCTCGAGCTCAACAGCATGAATCACCGTACCCACCGGGATAAAGCGCAGAGGCAAGGCGTTCCCCACCGCGATGGCGGCTTCGGGCCCGCTGACTACGGTGCTGTTGACCTGCAGGCTATCGGGCGCCAGGATGTAGCGCTTTTCGCCGTCGCGGTAAAACAGCAGGGCAATACGCGCGGTGCGGTTGGGGTCGTACTCGAGGGCTGCTACCCGGGCCGGAATACCGGCCTTGTCCCGGCGGCGGAAGTCAATAATGCGGTAGAGCTGCTTGTGCCCCCCGGAAATGAACCGGCTGGTGGTGCGGCCCTGGTTGTTGCGCCCCCCGGTCTTTTTCATCGGGGCAGTGAGGCTCTTCTCCGGGCGCTTTTTGGTCAGGCCGGAGAAATCCGCCACCGTCATGGTGCGGCGCGATGGGGTATAGGGTCTGAACTTCTTTACTGCCATTGTTGGTTCCTCTCACCTGATACGGACTAACCGAGTCGTCCTGGTTCCAAGTGGATTTTGTGCCCCTTCATTGGTACGGCTCGCAAAACGGGTCGCACCACTCGGTCTCGAGGCGGTCTGGGTGGGGGCGGTGGGGCGTGGAAAAGCAGCTTGATTTCTGTTCTTTTCAACCCACCACCTACTTCCCACCCCCCTTTAGATAAAGCCCCCGAAGATCGGGACGTACCGATCAGATCAGTCCTTCCAGGGCTTCGATCTTCTGCCCGGCAGCCACCGTCACGATGGCTTTCTTACGGTCGGGGCGCTTGCCGGCAAAGCGGCCCAGGCGCTTGTCTTTACCCAGGGTGTTCTGGGTATTGACCCGCACCACCTTGACCTTGAAGGCAGCCTCTACGGCATTGGCAATCTCGGTCTTGTTGGCTTTGGGGTGTACCCAGAAGGTATAGGTTCCTTCAGCAAAGCGACCGTAGGCTTTCTCCGACAAGACGGGCTGGATGATGATGTCGTGGGGCGTTTTCATCAGGCTTCACCCCCCTCGGCCTGGCTCACTCGAGCCTGGACGCCTTCCCAGGCGCTGGCCTCCATCACCAGGGCTTCCTGGCGCATGATGTCGTAGACGTTGAGGCCCTCGGGGGCCAGCACCCGCACCTTGGGCAGGTTGCGGGCAGCGCGGGCCACTTTCTCGTCGCTGGTAACCAAAAGGATGGACTGGCCCTCGAGGCCGTGGGCTTTGAGCCAGGCCACGAACTCTTTGGTTTTACCGTTCACGCCCTTGAAGTCTTCGACCAGGAAGAGCTTGCCTTCCTTGGCGCGGTCGGCAAGGGCCATACCCAGCCCCAGCTTGCGTACTTTTTTGGGCAGGGTGTAGCTGTAGTCACGCGGTTGCGGGCCGAAAACCGTGCCACCCCCCACAAAGATGGGCGCGCCGTAGTCGCCGTGGCGGGCCCGCCCGGTGTGCTTTTGCCCGTACATCTTCTTGGTGGTGAAGTTCACCATGCCACGGGTCTTGGTAGCGGCAGTACCCCGGCGGCGCGAGGCCAGTTGCCAGCGCACCACCTCGTAGAGCACGTGGCTGTTTACCTTTTCGGGCAGGGCGGCTTCCACCGTCTTGTTGCTTCCGAGTACCGGAAGGCTGTACATCACTTACCTCCCTTTCCGGCCTTGAGGGCAGGCACTTTGCTGGTCTGACGCACCACCACCAGGCTACCGTTAGCCCCAGGCACCGAGCCCTTGACCAGAATCAGGTTCTCGCCCTCGAGCACATCCACCACCTCGAGGCCCTGGATGGTCACTTTTTCGTTGCCCCAACGTCCGGCCATCTTCTTGCCTTTGAAAACCCGGCCCGGGGTCTTGCGGTTACCAATCGAGCCACCGTGGCGGTGAACCTTGTGAGCGCCGTGGGAATCGTACCCACCCGCAAAGTTCCACTTCTTCATAACGCCCGTAAAGCCGTGGCCTTTGGAGGTGCCGGTGACATCTACTATTTCACCCGGGTTGAAAATGCCCACCGTGACGGTATCGCCCTCGGGGTTGAAGCCCCGCAGCTCCCGCAGGAACTTCACCGGCTCGACGCCTGCCTTGGCAAAATGCCCCTTGGCCGGCTTGTTGACCCGCTGGGCCTTCTGGCTCTGGAAACCTAGTTGAACGGCTTCGTAGCCATCCCGATCGACGGTTTTGCGCTGCACCACAGGACAGGGCCCTGCCAGAATCACCGTGACCGGGACGGCTTTATCGCCCTTCCAGACCTGGGTCATACCGACTTTGGTTCCAAGGATGCCCTTCATTAGCGGCCTCCTACCATCTTGAGTTCAATCTCGACGCCGGTGGGCAGGTCAAGGTTGCGAAGCCCCTCGATGGTCTTGGGGGTGGGGTCGGTGATGTCCACCAGGCGGTTGTGGGTACGCAGCTCAAAGTGCTCGCGGCTGTCTTTATGTTTGAAAGGGCCCCGCAGCACAGTAAAGCGGCGGATGCGGGTTGGCAGCGGCACCGGGCCGGCTACCTGCGCGCCGCTACGGCGGGCGGTTTCCACAATCTTGGCAGCCGAAGCGTCCAAGCTCTTGTGGTCGAAGCCCCGAAGTTTGATACGAATCTTTGGCATTCAGGGCCTCCTTACTCGAGAATCTTCGCCACCACACCCGCACCCACGGTGCGACCGCCCTCGCGGATGGCGAAGCGCAGACCTTCCTCCATGGCAATGGGCTTGATCAGCTCCACCGTGAAGGTGACGTTGTCCCCC
>NZ_JAGDFV010000041.1 GCF_017497985.1 Meiothermus sp. CFH 77666 | reverse complement strand
CTGCCGGTTCATCTCATCCAGGTGACTTGCACGAAAGCGCTGATACATCCGGCTGAGGGTGCTGTAGTGAGGCACCTCTTCGAGTTCCAGTGCCTCCCTGAGTTCCTGGCTCATCCGCAAAAGCTCTACAAAGTCACGGTAGCTCATCTTGAAGTAGAAGCACAACATAACGCAGGCGGCCAGTTGGGGGAGGGTATATGTCTTGGGGCTATTGGGGTGGCTGTACTCGGGAAAGACCGTTTGGGTCTGGGCGTAGATGATTCGCGCAACCTTCAGGTGCAGGCTCGGTCGTGACTGGGCTGCTTTACCCGCCCGGCAAGAAGGTCTTGGGGAGCGTTGATGACCCATCGTGCCCCATTATCACAAACCTTGCAACAGAGCAAGATTCATTCGTTATATGCAAATAAAGTTGTCACGAGCAATGGTATCGTGAGAAATCTCACTAACATCTCGACAGAACCATGCTGCAAGCCTGGGCCAGCCACACAAGTATCGACTCCGGCCCCCACCCGCGAATACCGTGGCTACATTCCCAGCAAACGCAGCTACTTCCACGGACTGAAGCTCAACGGTCTCTCCGGATAACCGGTGGATCAGCGAGGTCACCTTCACCCCTGGCTCCACTGCGGATGTGGAGGGTCTGTATCGGCTACCGCTGGACTTACCGAGGGGGTGTGAACTGTATGTGGATCGGGGGTATACCGACTACCAGGCGGAGGATGACCTGGCGATAGCCGAGGGTATCCGGCTGCGACCCATCCGCAAGCAGAACTCCAAACGCTACCGGCAGGCCTCGCAGTGGATTGCCCAGCAGGGGCGGAAGATCATCGAGTCGGTGGGTTCTGCCCTGACGGAGTTGTTCCCCAAGCGGATTCATGCCACGACCCTCCAGGGCTTTGTGCTCAAGGTGTGGGGGTTCATCTTTGCCCACAACTTCAGGAGGCTGGCCAGTATTTTGTAGGTGGCAACTTGGGTTATTTATACGGGGTGTTCGGGAGGTGCAAGTTTTGAGCTAACCTTGTGACACCGCTAAGTGGTCTGGTAACAAAGTATTTGGGATACCTCCAATGAACCCAACTTCTGCCCTTGACTTCTCGTTGTCATTCCGAGGCGCACGCAGTGCAACGAGGAATCTGGTACTGCATGGGTACAATGAATATAGTGGACTGCGACGCATCAGATTCCTCACTTCGCTTCGCTGCGTTCGGGAAAATAAAGTTACCAGAGCACTAAGTCTATAGTATTATAGACAAGTGGCCCGGGTTTTCGTCGCATTCCATCCGAAGCGGAAAACTGAACGCCCCCTCCTGTACGAAGACCTGATTGCCATGAACCAGGCCGGTCAAAACGCCAGCGTCTCCAAAATCATCGAGATGATTGACGATCTGCGGGCCCACGGAAGAGACAGCCGCTATGTCAAGCACCTGGGGGACATCCTCTACGAACTCAAGGCCCGAACAGTTCACGGTGGGCTCGAGTCTACTTCTTTCGCCTAAACCAGGACGGCTATGTGCTGGTACGCGCCGAGATAAAACAAGAAGACCTGGCGACCGAAGCCCTGCTTATAGACACCCTGGAGGTGGCCGAGGCGGTAGAGAAGGGCACGGCCCGCCTGGTGCCAAGGCCTAGAAGGCAAGGTGGTGAAACCCGATGAAGCCATACAAAGACCCACGCCTGAACAAGATAATGGGAAAACCTGAGCGGGTGGTGCAGACAGACGAGTCTGTGGCCCTGGATCAAGGGCTCTGGGTCAAGTTTGGGCGGCGTGAGCAGAGCCGCCTCGAGCAAGACCTCGCGGCCCGAACCCTGGCCCAGCTTTTGGTGAGGGCCCGAGCCCAGTCCGGTCTCACGGTACGCAAAGCCGCCGCCCTGTTGGGCCGCCACCCCTCGAGGGTCGGGGCTATTGAACAGGGCAGCCCTGCCCTGGCCTTCCGTACCTTTGTGGCCTACGCTCATTCGCTGGGCTACGATATCGAGATCAAGCTCATTCCCACCGACCCCAGCCGCACACCGCTAACTGCCGTGCTGCCGAGTGAGCCTGTGGCTACCGAGCCCACGCCCTCAACCGCTCGCTAGGAAGCCTTTTGGGCTTTCTGCCGCGCTGCTTCCTTTTTCGGCGCGGGTGAGGTGCAGGTCGTTGCGGCGTTCGTGTAGTACCGGAGGCATTGGGTTTGGGATCTGGTATGAGATCAGGGTCAACCAGAAATCAGTAACTGCGCCATTAAGTGCAATGGCCTGGCCTCCAGGTTCCCCCCCAGCGGAACCGTCTCCCGGCCTGGATAGACCACAAAGGCCCGCTCGGGCTGCAAGTCCGCCAGCGCGCTGTGGAACCCCCGACTGGGGCGGGGGTTCAGGCTCCGCTTGACCTCAATGGCCCATCGCTGGCCTCTGGGGAACTCCAGGAGCAGATCCACCTCCGCGCCGGCCCGGGTGCGGTAAAAGAAACCCTGGGCCCCTTCGGGCAGGGCCTGGAGCAGGTTCTCGATCACGAAACCCTCGTAGCTCGAGCCCGCCACCGGGTGCGAGAGCAGGCCCTCCAGGCTATCGATGCCCAGCAGCGCATGCACCAGCCCGCTATCGCGCAGGTAGAGCTTGGGGGAGCGGGTGAGCCGCTTGCCCACGTTGGCCTCGTAGGGCATCAGCCTTCGCAGCAGGAGCAGGTCGGCCAGGAGATCCAGGTAGCGCGAGACGGTCCGCCCATCCAGTCCCAGGCTGCCGGCCAGGCGGGCCAGGTTGAGCAGGCCGCCCTGCAGGTGGGCTAGCATGACCCACAACCGGCGCAGCGTTTCGGTGGGCAGCCGGGCTCCGTAGAGTGGCAGTTCTCGCTCCAGGTAGGCGCGGATGAAGTCCTGCCGCCAGCGCAGGCTCTGCGGTTCGCCAGGGGCCAGGTAGCTCTCGGGGAACCCCCCACGCAGCCACAAACGCTCCTCGTCAGGAACCTCCAGCACGCCAAAGGGGCCCAGCTCCAGGTAGCTGGCCCTTCCAGCCAGACTCTCGCCGGCCTGGCGCGAGACCTCTGGCGAGACCGAGCCTAGCAGCAGGTACAGCCCCTGCTGCCGCCCGGCCAGCCTCGCGCGGTCAATGAGGCTCCGAAGGAGCGGGAACAACTGCGGCATGCGGTGGGCTTCATCCAGGATGACCAGCCGATCCAGGTAGCGCTCCAGATACAGCTCGGGCTCGGCCAGCAGCCCTCGGTCGCGGTCGGACTCGAGATCCAGGTACAGCGCGTTCCAGGCCTCGCCTACCCGGCGGGCCAGGGTGGTCTTGCCGGCCTGGCGGGGGCCGGTGAGCACCACTGCGGGCCGCTCACGAAGGCGGGCCTCGAGGGTGGTCTGTAGCTGGCGGTCAATCATTCTTGCTAAATATACATTATAATGTTATAAAAGCAAGGATATAATGTGTCGGAACCAGTACGACGGCTGAAGTCCTTCCGATGGCTCGAGATAGGCGCCCAGAACAGCGCCTATTTTGCTGGACCTTGGCTGCCAGGAAATCTTACACCTATATTCCAAAGATGGGTGTAAGACCGCGAGCACAACCTTGCTACCCCTTTCCAGGCAGAAGGCTTCCGAGAATACCCAGGATTGGTAGCGCTGCGGGAAGCCGGGGTAGTGAGGGGCTTGCAAGTTCCCTAACGGGTGCATTCGGATAGCTCGCGCGATTTTTTTGCTACTCCAAAAAACGTAAAGGCATTCCCCGCCAAAAATGATCAAAACCGATGCTCTAAAAAAGACAAAATCTACCTGCGCTGCCATACTGGCTTTTGGGAGATAACCATTCGCCAGTGAACCTCGAGCGGCGCCCCGACGCAGCCAAAGGGCACACCTGCATGCACCTGCTGGCCGTGGTGCTGCTGGAGCGGGGGGAGAAGAGAAGGCTGGTTCGGACGCTGGCGGCTAAAGCTGCTTGAGCAACCGCTATACTGAAACCATGATCCTCACCGAGCGGGTACCCCTGGCCCAAAACGAGGCGGGCGACCTCTATGTGGAGGGCAGCCGGGTCTTCCTGGAAGACCTGGTAGACCTCTACCGCCAGGGGTACTCCCCAGAGGAGATGGCCCTGGCCTACCCGAGCCTGGCCCTGGCTGATCTCTACGCAGTGCTGGCTTACGTCCTGCGCCATCCGGCGGAGGTGGAAGTGTACCTGGAGCGGCAGGGGGTACGAGCCAGGGAAGCGGAAGAGAAGACCCGAGGCTACCGCTCCACCCCCCTGCGTGAACGGCTGGAAGGGCGGAGCGGATGAAGCTTCTGCTGGACGAGAACCTCGAGGCCGCCATTTTGCGCGGCCTTCTTCGTGTGCATCCAGGACTCGACGTGGTGCGGGTAGTGGACGTGGGCCTCACCGGAGCGCCGGATCCGATGGTGCTGGCCTGGGACAGGGCCACCATGAGCCTGGAGGCTGCCCGGCGCATCGAAGCGGGAGAGCCCATACCCGGATTGCTGCTCATCCGGCGCGGGGCGAGCACCGGAGAAGTTCTTCGCACGTTGGAACTGATCCTGGAGTGCGCCCATGAGGGCGAGCTTGAGGGGATCATCGAGTACATTCCCTTCTGAGGAAGGGAGATAGCACCAGGGGGTGACCTGGGCCACCCCTTCGCTTCTTAAGGAGGAAACATGGATAGAAGTTTCCGGTATTCACATCAACATCGATACTCAGGGTGTTTGTCAAGCCCCCAAAGGACTTTGCTCGGTCAGTAGGCGATATTTGAGTTTCAGTGCAGCCCTGCGCTGGGCCAGGCGCCAATCTAAGGGAGGGGCGTTGGCCCTGGCCCGCTCGGCCCTGACCAGATGGAATGCCTGTAGCACCAGGTCAGCGTGCTTGACCTGGGAGGCGAACTTACGACACTGGCACCTGGACAGCCCCAGATTTTGCTTGTATATCCGGTGCGCTACCTCCTCCTGCCAGCGCAGTTTCCAGATACTGAGCAAGCTCTGCATGCCCTGATCCAGGGTAGTGACCAGGGCCATGAGCCCGAACCCGTACCCCTGCGGCTTCCAGACCAGCAACAGGTAGAGGGGGCCCACTGCTGGCAAGAAGACCCCTAGCTTCTTGGCATACCAGCCAAAACGGGGGTAGTAGCGAGCCTTATCGGGACGGTACCGTTCGGCCAGGTCTCGAATACACAGGTAGGTCTGCTCAAACCAGACCTTGCTATGGCTGCGAATGCGTGCCAGGAAGGGGACGTCCATCCCGTGGAGCGAGCGCATGGCGATACGGTTGAACATCTGGGCGTCGGCCACCAATACCCGGCCATCTTCACATCGCCCACGATGTTGAGCAAACCCTCCCCCGGGGTCGAACCGCTCATCCTCAGGGTAGGAAAGGGTTCGAGTCGTAGGGGGTAGATATCCCGCTGTAGTGCTTCACCAAAGCGAGACCACCTAGTATGGGTAAGGGGTGAAGCATGGGTAAGTTGAAACCTAAAGAGCGCAGTGTCGAGGAGAAGGTGGCCATTGTACTGAGCCTGCTCAAGGGTGAGAGCAGCGCGGCAGAACTGTGCCGCCGCTACGGCACTACCGAGAACAGCCTCAACAAGTGGCGGCAACGCTTCCTGGAAGGGGGTAAAGCCGCCCTGAATGCACGCAAGGCCGAGGCCCAGGTTGCCCTGGAGCAAGAGAACCGCCAGCTCAAGGAAGCCCTGGCCGAAGCAGTGCTCAAGCTGGAGATCCAAAAAAACTCCGGGGATTATAAGGTCTTTGTGCTTTGAGCAGATGGAACGCCTGCGTAAGGAACTGGCGCTGGGAGTGAACCGCTTCTTGCAGCTGGCGGGGATATCCAAGGCCACCTACTACCGGCGTAAGCGAGGCAGCAAGACTCGGTCTGCTCCAGCTCAGGAGCGGATTGCTGGACTGGCTGATGGATGCGTGGAGCCACCTCCCCACTACGGCTACCGACGGGTCTGGGCTCTACTGGTTCGGGCGGGCATCCAGGCTTCACCCAGCACGGTGTACCGCTGGATGAAGCGGCAACAGCGATTGCAGCGAAGCCCCCGGCGTCAGGGCTATCGCTACAGCCCTCCTCCCCAGCCCGAGCAGGTCGGTTGGATCCTGGGGCTCGACTTCACCCACTGGGGCCCGTACCGCTTGTGCAACGTGATTGAGTATCAGAGCCGCATCTGTCTGGCTTCGGAGGCTAGCCTGAGGGAGGACGCAGCATTGGCACAGCAGGCGCTGAGGAAAGCGTTACGCGATGCGTCGGGTCTGGGTTTACCAAACCAAAGCATTCTGGTCAAGAGCGATCAGGGAAGCGCTTTCAAGTCCCAGCCCTTCACCGCCCTGCTGACCCAGCATGGGTGTGGCCAGCAGTTGAGTGCGGTGGGTCGCCCTGAAGGCATGGGCAGGGTGGAGCGCTTTCACCGCAGCTTGAAGGAGGAGTGTTTGCAGTTTGAGGAGGTGGAGAGTCTGGAAGAGCTACAGCACCTGGCAGCGCGGTATCGTCACTTCTACAACACCCAGCGGCCTCATCAGGCTCTGGGGTACAAGACACCGATGGAAGTGATCGAGGAAGCGAAAAAAGTGGTATCGTTTTCGTGAAGCACTACACCTGAGCACATCTGGAAAACACCCCCGAACCCAGGTTCGGGGGTGGTGATTTCCTCTCTCGTAAGAGAGCGGTACATTTCTGGCTTTGGCGTCGTTGACCACGAACAGAAATACGCCACGACCTTACACCCATCTGGATACATGGGTGTAAGAATTGCCTGCCTGCCAGGGCAAGCAAAATAGGCACCGCTGCCGGTGCCTATCTCGAGCTACTGTACGGGCTCAGTCGTAGTCTTTCGTGGAGACCCAGACGCCCTTGTAGATTTCAATGTAGTCGGCGTCAAGCAACAGCAGTATGTAGCCGATTACGAACACTATCAGGAAGACCGCGGCTACAAACATGATGATGTAAGCCAGGATCGTCAGGCTCTTATCATATACACCCGTACCCCGATAACCACCGATACAGGGGCATAGGATTGACGGCGAAGCGACGGAGGTTGCGCAACACAGGGGCGCCCTTTTGATGAAGGAAGCCCAGGAGCAGGTTGCGCAGGGCAGCCAGAGCCACAGGCATCCTCTCCAAGCGCCACATCCCGCTTGTGGTGCAGCCGGTTCTCGATGGCCCAGTGGCCCCGGCTGAGGCGGGCCAGGGTAGCGGCAGCGGCATATTGCTCCAAAGCCCACACAAACCGATAGAGGGTGGCCTGTGCCGGCAGGGCCCGACCACTAGCCCGCCGACCCAGGCCCAGGCTGAGCAGCCAATCCCGTTGATCCTGCACCCACTGGGCAATCGCCAGCAGGTTGGTGTGTCCACTCCCCAGCCCCATCAGCACCAGCATGAACAACAAGCGCCAATCGTAGGTGGTGTTGTGGGCTCGCAGATCGGGTACTTCCATCAGGTAGGGAATCGGGCTGGGAATCTGTATGGTCGTCTTCATGCAGAATATGATAAAAGCCTGGTTATCAACCAATGAACTACCCGCGACCAACCGCTATCACGGTATGGTCGGGGTTTCGCGGTTCAACGAGGCCAGACCTCAGCCCCTCCCCGCCCCCTGGTTCCGAGGGGTAGACGGGGCTCGCCCTACTGACGGGGTTTGCCCCTGGCCTTGATAGCCCCCAGGTTGGAGAGGTGCAGCACCCCGTGTTTGCTGTTCGGCCCCCGCTCGAACTTCCATCCAGCCCGGTCGGGGTAGCAGAAGCCCACGAAGCGCTTGTGGCTTTTGTAGCGGGGAAAGCCGGGCTTTTCGCCTCTCGTATCATTTGGTTCTGGTTACCAAATACCGGCGAAAGTGTCTGACCAGGGTCATGTTGGAGGAGTTGCGGGAGAAAGGTCGCCCAGGTGTGCCAGCAGTGGGGTTGTGAGATGGTGGAGTTCTCCGGCGAGGCCGACCACGTCCACCTGCTGTTCGAGGCCACTCCCACCGTGGAGCCCGCCAGGTTCGTTAACAACCTCAAGACCGTCACCAGCCGCGCCATCCGCAAGAACCACCCCGAACACCTCAGCAAGTTCTACCGCAAACGGGTGCTGTGGTCAGGTTCCTACGCCATTCTGACGGCGGGCGGCGCGCCTTTGGAGGTGCTCAAACAGTACATCCAGGGCCAACGCAAGCCCCACGAAGCCGCTTTAGGCGGCGTGGGGCTAACATCCCCGACCAACCAAACTACGGTTTGGTCAGGGACTGCCGCCCCACACCCCGGAATGTTCAGGAGCGCCGGGAAAGCCCGTAGGGGATGACGTGGGGCGTGAGGGTGTCGGGGTCGAGGGTGATGTGGGCCTCGAGCCCAAAGACCTGGCGCAGCAAGTCGTGGGTGATGACCTCGGTGGGCTGGCCCTGGGCCACCACCTCCCCCCCGTCGATCACCACCAGCTCGTGGGAGTAGCGCGCGGCCTGGTTGAGGTCGTGCAGCACCATCACGATGGTCTTGCCCTGCTCGCGGTTGAGCCGCTGTAGGAGGTGGATGACCTCGAGCTGGTGGGAGAGGTCGAGGAAGGTGGTAGGCTCGTCCAGCAGCACCACCGGGGTGTCCTGGGCTAAGGCCATGGCGATCCAGGCCCGCTGACGCTGCCCTCCGGAGAGGGTCTCGAGGGGCCGGTCGCGGAAGACCACCATGCCGGTCTGCTGAAGGGCGCGCTCGACGATGGCGCGGTCGGCCTCGGTGCGCTGGGCGAAGAAGCCCTGGTGAGGGTAGCGCCCGAACCAGGCCAGGGCCTCCACCGTAAGACCCTCGGGGGCTTGTGGCCCCTGCACCAGGATGGCAAGCCGGCGGGCTACCTCCTTGGTGGGCAGGCGGTGGATGGCCTTGCCGTCCAAAAGCACGCTGCCCTGCCGGGGCTTCAGGAGCCGGGCCAGCGAGCGCAGCAGTGTGGACTTGCCCGAGCCGTTGGGGCCGATGAAGGTGGTGATCTTGCCGGAGGGGAGCTCGAGGTCGAGCCCTTTGACCACGAGGCGGTTCTCGTAGCCGAGGTGGAGGGATCGGGTCTGAAGTTTCATGGCTTGCTTTCCTAGCGCCTGATTCCGCCCGTACGCCGCAGGAGCCACAGGAAGTAGGGTGCGCCCAGGAGGGTGGTGACGATGCCCGCAGGGACTTCGACCGGGGGAACCAGGCCGCGCCCCAGCGCGTCGGCCCCCACCACCAGCATCGCCCCCAGCAACATGGAAGCCGGCAGCAGGCGGGCGAAGCTGGGCCCGGCCAGAAGCCGCGCCATGTGGGGGGCGATCAGGCCCACGAAGCCCAGAACCCCCGCGCCGGTGACAGCCACGCCTGCCAGCCCCACCGCCAGCGCCAGGGCGACCAGGCGGGCAAACTCGAGGCGCATCCCCAGCCCCCTGGCCAACTGGTCGCCCAAGGCCAGCACGTCGAAGCGCCGCCACAGCAGCCAGCTCGACGGCAGAAGCAGCGCCGCCCATGGCAGAATCCGCAAAAGCCGCTCCCAGTCGGCCCCGTAGACGGTACCCACCAGGAAGCTCAGGGCCCGCCCGATGTCGTCGGGAGCGCGGATGAGGATGAGTTGCTGGAAGCTGGTGAGGGCGGCGGCCACCGCGATGCCGATGAGGGCGACCCGCACCGGAGCCACCTCACCCGCGCGACGCGCGAGCAGGTACACCAAGGCGAAGCTCACCCCCGCCCCGGCGAAGGCCCCAGCGGGCAGTGCCCATAGCGGGGCTGCCGGGAAGAGGATCAGCGTGACGACCGCCGCCAGGCCCGCTCCCGCCCCCACCCCCACGACGTCGGGCGAGGCCAGCGGGTTGCGCACCACACCCTGCAGGATCGCTCCTGATGCCGCGAACATGGCCCCACACAAGGCCCCTACGCCTATGCGCGGCAGCCGCAGCTCGTAGAGGATGCGGGTGTGGGTCGCGTCGGCGGAACCGGCGAGGGCCTGGAGAACCTCGAGCATGTTCATCCGGATTGCCCCGACCCCGACCGATATCAGCATGATCAAGAGCAGGGCCAGGGCCAGGAGGAGAAGGAGCGTGAGGGAGGGCAAAAACTTGCGGTGGGTCATAAGGAGTCGTCACCCGTTGAACGCTGAAGAGCGAATGCCGAATGCTTGGAGTAGTTGCTCGCCTCCCGCACCTCGCGAACGCGGTACTGGTTGACGGTTCTGGCCTCGCCCCCCGACTGCCCCACGGTCTGCAACACCCCGGCCCGCTCGATCAGGACTTCGTAGACGCCTTTTCCCCCGTCCGGGGGGTGGCAGGTGTGCTGCACCCACGCCCGCTCGGGCGGGTCGGGGTGCTGGATAGGGGTGTAGGCTCCCCACTCCAGGCCCATCACCCCTTCGCCTCCCTCAACCCGAATCACGCAACTCTCCCGCGGGCAGTCCAGCCAGCCCCAGCCCTCGCGTTCCAGCAAGTACCCGTCCGCCATCTGCCAGAAGCAGTCCAGCCCGCTCCAGCCGCGCAGCTTGCCCGCGAACACGGGCCGGTTCCGAAACACCAGGTTGTCCAGATCATCAGACCCGATGAAGCCCCAGTAGTGCCCGGTGGGCAGGTCGAGGAGCGTGGGGGCAAAGCGGTGCCCGCCAAAGTGCGTACAGTGCCACAACCGCAGCTCGGGGCCCCCGTAGCGCTCACGCAGCTCGCGGTAGACGGGGTAGCCGAAGTTCGCGCAGCACACATCCACCGTGCCGTGGGTGCACACCAGTAGGTCGCGCCCGCTGAAGCTCGAGCGGTACAGCTCAAAATCATCCAGCCCGCCTCCGAACAGTAGGGCCTCGCATAGCGCCGCAACCCGCGGGGTGGGAAGCTGCCACTCCCTGCGTTCAAACCGCGCGAAGACCGCTGCGGGCCGCCGGAACCACATCACGCGGGTCAGGCCTGGCTGGCTGTATTCCTCGTCGGGCACCACCCCGACCAGGACGAAGTCGATCTTAACCTCGTAAGCCCGTCGCAGCAGCACCCCCAGACCCTGAGGCAGGGTGGGCGCCTCGAGGAAGTTGCGCGGCCAGGGGGTCGGGACTTCCACCACCAGGAACTGCTGGGTCTGGGGCGCATTCCCTATGGGCTGCTCACCCTGGGAACGGGCGAACAAGGAGCAAAAGCGGGTGTCGCAGGGCTCGGTCATGAGGGCGTCCCGGCGCGGTCTTATTCCTTGGGCGGGAGGGTTTCGGCCTGGAAGGGGTTGAGGCTGCTCTCCAGGACAGCCTCGAGGCGGGCGAAGATGTTCTCCTCCTCGATCTGTTCCCCCAGGAACCACTGCAGAAAGCCGTAGCCAGTGTGGTCGTGGTGCTCCTGGGCCACTTTGGCCATGATGCGGAAGCTGTCCGAGACTTTTCGCTCATACTCCAGCGACTTGGAAACGGCCTCGAGAAGGCTGCCGTAGCGCGTGGCGGCACCGGGTACGGCCTCGATTGAGACTGGGGCGCCAGCCTCGCTCAGGAAGCGCACAATCTTCAGCGCGTGCTCGCGCTCCTCCTGGGACTGGCGCTCGAAGAAGCCCGTCCACCCGTCGAGGTTGAGCCCGGTGCAATAGACGCTCATGCCCAGGTAGACCTGGGAGGCGCGGAACTCCTGGACGATCTGCTGGTTGAGCAAGCCGGCAAGGGCTTCGGAAATCATCATGGTCGTTCCCCCCCCAGCCTCACCGTTCACGCCGGAGCTTCTCGAGGATCATCCGGGTCAGCTCGTTGGAGTTGCGAATGCTGACCAACGGCCCGCTGTAGGGGCTATAGTCCTCCGGCAGGTAGAGGATGCTCTGCTCCTTGAGCTTCTGGCCGACAGGGCTGGCGTAGAAGGCCTCGGCCCCGTTGTACTTGCCGCCCGGCGGGAAGACCACCACCAGGGTTTGCCGGTCCAGCGAAACCAGCGCCTCATCGCTGATCTGGGCCCCCACCCCGAGGGTGACTTCCTTGGGGGTGAAGCCATCCTTGAAGCCCAGCTCGCGCAGGTCGGGGATCAGACGCACAGCAGTGTAAACCCAGTTGCTCCCGCCGGCGAAGGGGGCCACCACCACGACCTTGGGGTACTTCTCGAACACCCCGGCGGCCCGCAGCCTAGCCGCGTTGGCCCGGTTGGTGGCCCTGACCTGCTCGATGACGCGCTCGGCCTCGGCGCTGCGGCCAAAGATGCGGCCCAGGTCCCTCAGGCCCTTCTGCCAGAACCCCTCCCCGCCCTCCTCGTAACCGATGGTGGGGGCAATCCGACTGAGCTTGTCGTAGTTCTGGTTGCCCTTCCAGGTCAGGCGCACGATGAGGTCGGGCTTGAGGGCCAGCACGGTCTCGAGGCTGGGCTCGAGCCAGGAGCCCACGTAGGTGGGGTTGTTCAACCTCGCGCGGGCCAAGAACCCCTTCCGCAAAACCTCCGGCTTGATCCTCCCGCCCTCGACGTCGGCCGGGCTTAGGTACGCGCTACCCAGGCCCACGATGCGATCGGCGACGCCGATCGCGGCCAGCCAGCCCAGCGCCTCCTCGTCCATTACCACCACGCGCTGGGGCTCTTTAGGAACCACCGTCGTGCCCTCGTCATGCCGGATAGTCAGGGGTTGGGCTAGGCCCAGGCCGACGATCATAGAAAAAACGGTAACAACGATGCGATTGTTCACAACAAACTCCTTTCTGCTCACCTAGAACTATCCATCCACCTTCATCAACAACCCGAACTCCTCGAGTACCCGCTCTACCCAGCGTGCGATGCGCCCCTCACTAAGGTGGGCCTGGTTGTCCTCATCGAGGGCTAGCCCTAAAAAAAACTCCCCACGCTGCCCCAGCGAACGGGTATGCTCGTAGCCAGCCACCGGCCATAGCCCAACCAGGCTGGCTCCGCGCTCCTCGAGCTTCTCCCCCAGAATCCCCAAGGCATCCTGGAAGCTATCCGGATAACCGAGCTGATCGCCGCAGCCGAATAGGGCGACTTGCTTGCCGTTGAGATCAAGCGTATCCAGCTGTCTGTATAAAACCTCCCAGTCGTATTGCAACTCGCCTATATTCCAGGTCGAACAACCCAACAACAACTTGTCGTAGCCCTCGAGAGTCTTGAGGTCCACCTGGGCGATATCCTGCGGGGGAATTGGCTGTCCCAGCAGGCGCTCGAGGTGTGCAGCAATCTTCGCTGCCGCGTTGGCAGTGTTGCCGTAGGTGCTACCGTAGAACACTCCAATCTCGGACATCGTCAAGATCCTTTCAGTTGAGTTGGCGTGGCCGCGCAGTAGGGGTTTCAGACCGTAGCTCAGGCAGCTCCAGCGTTTGGCTAGCCAAAAAGCACAGATGCCGCAGCTCCCCCCAAGCCAGCCGCTCGAGGCGCAACCCCACATTGCCAATCCAAAGCCGAACGCTTACAGAAGAAGTAGCTCCACTTTGGTGCAGCACTACCTCAACCCCTTCTTCTTGGACTTTGGGTGGCTCAGCGTGATGGGTGAAAAACTCATTGAGCCGCCGGAAATCTTGAGGCGAAAGAGCCAGCGTCAGGTTGTCCCAGGCCAAGTGAACGATTCCCCCACAGCAGTCGCACTGGGCGATAAATCGGTGCGGACTGATCCTGCTTAGCGTCCGGCTACCTTTACACATGCTTTTCCCCCTCGACAACGCCTTGCAACTGGCGCAGCATGGCTTGGCAAATCTTGAGGTTACCCCGCTCCGTCTGCTCGGAGCCAAAGCGGGGGTATACCGGGGTTTGTAGGCTAACGCAGACCTCGGTCTGGTTGGGGCTCAGCTCCCGCAAGGTGAAGACGAAATCGCGGGTGGCGAAGCTAATCCCAAACTCCTCCAGGGGTCTCAGCCGGGTCAGCCTGCCGGGAAAACGAGGGTGTTTGGGAAAGCTAAAGTACAGCTCGGCTCCCTCGCGAAGCTCCCCCTCGAGCTTTAGCAGGGTGTTCTTGATCCATAACGGCGCACGGTGAAAGTCGCTCAGCACCGCCCAAACTTCTGCGGGAGAGCGGGCAATCGTCAGGCAGGCCTCGGTGTGGACAAGAGCGACATCCGTCATGGTTTGACTCCTTTACCCATTTCTCCCACCCATGTCCGGGCTGGGGCTGTCAAGGAACCCCCCTGGGGCTCTTGTAGGTCGAGCTCATAGCGGCAGAGGGGCACGCGGGTTTGCTTGAGCACCCGCCCGGGCTTTCGTGGGATTGCCGTCTCGCCCACATCATGCCGGATGGTCAAGGGTTTGGCTGGGCCGATACCTGCAATCACCAAAGAGATCAAAGCGAGTTGCCTCACCTTTTCCCTCCCGGGCATGTTTACGCTGCACCCATCACTTACCGGCGAGCAGGTACTTTTCGAGGTCATCCAGCACCCGGTTCGCACCCAATACTCCGATGGCCAGGAACCAGACGTCGTCGCTCACCGCGATGGCCCGGCCATTCTGCACGGCCTTCAGGCCCTTCCACAGTGGGCTCGCGAGCACGAAGGCCTGGTCGGTCTGGGCGGGGTCGCCGTAGGTGGCGTAAAACAGGTAGTCGGCGTCGAGGTCTGGCAGGCGCTCGAGGGAGATGTAATCGGCGAAGGTGTCCTTGCTCTGGAAAGCCGGGCGCGGAAGGCCCACGTCGGCGAGGATGGTGCCGATGTAGTTGGCCCGGTTCATGCTGCGGATCTGGCCCGGCGTGAAGCGCAGGATGCTCACCGTAGGCAGCCGGCCTCGGCCTCCGAGCCGGTTGCGCAATTGCCCGGCCCGCCGCTCGTATTGCGCCAACAGGACTTTGGCCTGGGCGCTGCGTCCCAAAGCCTCGCCCGCCAGCAGGAGGTTCTCCTTCCAGACCACGCCCACCGTCTCGGCCATCACCGTGGGCGCAATGCGCGAGAGCTGGTCGTAGAGCTGGCCGTGGCGCAGCTTGCTGGTGAGGATCAGGTCGGGCCTCAGGGCCAGGATCCTCTCCAAACTGGGCTGCTGGACGGTTCCCACCACCTCGATGCCCTGGGTGAGGTTGCCCAGGTAAGCCTGGAAGGGCTGGCCAGCGGGCGTCACCGCGCCTACCGGCTTGACACCCAGGGCCAGGGCGCTGTCCAGTTCGCCGGTGTCCAGCACCACCACGCGCTTGGGCACCTTGGGGACGCAGCTCGTGCCCATGGCGTGCTTGACCAGGCGGCCCGTGCAGGACTGGGCGGAGGCAGGCTGGCCCAGGGCGAAGGCCAGCGCCGCCAGGCAGGAAGCAATGAGGATTTGGGTGGAGAGGATGGGTTTGAGCAGGGTTCGTCGCATGCTTCACCTCGAGAGAGCCCGGTCGGCCAGCAGGCCGCTGTCGATGCACTCGGCCACGATGAGCTTCAGCGCCAGGGGACCGCGGCTGCGGGTCCAGAGGTCACGGTCGAATTCCCAGACCCGGCCCCGCCGAACGGCCTCGATGTTTTGCCACAGGGGGTTCTTAGCCCACTCGCGGGTGATGGGGTTCTCGTCCTTGGCGGTGAAGAGCACCAGGGTGGGCGGGTTGAGGGCTACGAGGCCCTCGAGCGAGACCTCAAACTGGCTCTGGCCGTTCTGAGGCCTGACCAGGTTCTTGCGGCCCAGCCGCTCCAAGAAGCTGCCGATGAAGCTCTCGGTAGAGTGCAGGGTGAGCGAGGTGGGCGTGGCCACCGCCGCCACCAGGCCACCGGCGCGGGGGTTGGCGAAGGAGCGGGCCTTGGCCAGCAGGCTGGCCTGGTCGGCGAAGAGTGTGCGGGCCAGCTTCTCCTTGCCCAGCATCCGGCCAATCAAGAGCACCTGCTGCATCAGGTCGTCGTAGCTGCCCCGGCGGGAGTGGAAGGCCACGGTGGGGGCGATCTTCTGGAACTGGGGGATGAGGTCTTTGTGCACGAAGGCGTCGGCGATGATCAGGTCGGGCCGAGCCAAGAGGATGGCCTCCATGGAGGGCTGGGCCCTCGAGCCGATGCTGTTCACCCCGTCCAGCAGCGGCTTTAGGTAGGGCGCGGGCCCCCGGTCGCCGCCCTGGGTGCCGATGGCCGCCCCCACCGGCTTGACGCCCAAAGCCAGCAGGGTGTCGAGAAAGCTGTACTCCAGCACCACCACCCGCCTAGCCGGCGCGGCGAGTTCCAGGGTTCCAGCCTCGTGCTTGAGGCTAATGGGAAAAGCCTGAGCCAGCGCCAGGCCGCCTAAGAGCAGGCCCGACAGTACGGTCACGATTCTCTGCATCTTGCTCCTCACTTCTCCTGCCCGGTGCGTCGGGCCAGATAGACGAAAAAGGGCGCCCCGATGGCGGTGACCAGGATGCCCACGGGGGTCTCGAGGGGCCTGTCCACCAGCCGGGCGCCCACGTCGGCCAGAAGCAGAATGGTCGCCCCCAGCACCGCCGACAGCGGCAGCACCCAGCGGTAGTCCGCCCCCACCAGGCCCCGCGCCAGGTGGGGGGTCATCAGGCCCAGAAAGCCGATGGGCCCGGCGATGCTGGTCGCGGCGGCGGCGGCCAGCACCGCCAGCGCGGTCGTCCAGGCCCGCACCCACCCCACCCGAACCCCCAGGCCCCGGGCCACATCCTCGCCCAGGGCCAGCAGGTTCACGAGCTGGGCCGAGAGCAGAGCCAGGATCAGGGTGGCCGCAACCCAGGGCAGAATAGGCAATAGGCCCTCCCAACTGCGCCCGGCTACGCTGCCCGCCAGGATAAACATGGCTCCCCTGGCCCGCTCCTCGAAGAGGGTGAGCAGGGTGTTGGACAAAGCGGCCAGCAGGGCCCCTACCACCACCCCGGCCAGGGCCAGGCGCACAGGGGTCAGGCCCGCTGTGGCGGCGATGGCGTAGACCAACCCCGCCGCCAGCAATCCGCCTGCGAAGGCCGCGGCCACAAAAGCCTGCGCCGGTAGGGCGGGCAGGAAGACCACCATCACCAGGATGGCCAGGGCTGCCCCGGCGTTGACCCCCAGGATCCCCGGCCCGGCCAGGGGGTTGCGGGTGATGCCCTGGAGCATGGCCCCCGAGACCGCCAAAGAGGCCCCCACCGCCAGGGCGGCCATCGCCCTGGGCAGTCGCAGGGTCTGCACGATCAGGCTGTCGGTGGAGCCGTCAGGCCGGAAGACCAGCCGCCAGACTTCGGCCAGCGGGATGTCCTTGGCCCCGACCGAGATCGCCAGCAAGAAGGCCAGCAGCAACAGCCCCAGGCTCAGCGGAAAGGCCAGCCAGGCAATTCGGGCTCTGCGGGCGGGGTGGGCTGTGATCGTAGTCATGGTTCGGTGTGTAGGCGCAATCTGCGGTGTTTGAGGCTTTCGGCGACGAAGTAGCTTCCCACGACGACGGTGGGGGCCAGCGCTTGCAGCAACAGCCCCTCCAACGTGGGGTAGATGCCCAACCAGGTTCCCAGCCAGTACGGCAACCCCCAGCCGGTGGGCGTCACGCTCAGCCAGCCCACCACCTGCATGACGTGGGCGGTCTGGCCCACCATCACCGTCAACACGAAGAGCACCAGCAAGCCGGTGAAGATCAGCATCTGCTTCTGCGGCAGCCTGAGCTGGAGCTGGAAGATCGCCAGGCCCAGCCCCACCACGACCACTCCTCCGGCCAGGGTGCCCCACAGCACGTCCAGGACGCCTCCTTGCAACACCAACGACTGCAGGAAGAGCACGGTCTCGAAACCCTCGCGGTAGATGCTCTCGAAGCCCACCGCCACCAACCCCAGCCCGGCGGCCAGGCCCGTGCGCCGTAGAGCTTGCTGTTTTTGCTGGTGGAAGTCCGCCAGGCGGTCGGTCCAGTAGATCTTGTGGTAGAACCAGTTCATGATCAGGAGCAGCACGCCGATGGCGATGAGCGAGACCACCGCCTCCACGCGCTCGCCGTAGCGGGCGAACTGCTGGATGGCCCCCCACATCAACACCCACGTCAGCGCGCTCGCCAGGAAAGCCAGCCCCACCCCCAGCCACACCGGACGGCGCAGGTGGAGGTTCTCAGGGCGGCGGAAGGAGGCCAGGAGGGCAGCGATGATGAGCACCGCCTCCAGGCCCTCGCGGAAGACGATGATGGCGGCATTGAGGCCGATGGCAGCGGGTGAAGCTTCGCGCCCGAGCACCTGGTTGGCCTCCCGCAACCTGGCCTCGAGGATCTGGCGGGTTTGGGCCACCTGCGCGGCACCGGCCCGCTCGCGGATCAGGCGGGCCAGGCCCTTGGGGTTCTGGCCGTACCAGAACAGCCCCTCGAGCTCGAGGGCCAGCTGGGGGTTGAACACCCGCAGCCTGGCCTCGGGGCCGCTCTCCAGCAGGGCGTAGGCGTCCATGCGGGCCAGCTCAGCCAGGTCGTAGCGGCCCGCGGCCACCGCGTTCTGGGCCGAGCGCAGCTGTGAGCGGATGACCTCGAGGTCACCCGCCGGGTCAGTCCGCCGCCACCCGGCGGGAAGGGTGGCCTCGAGCCACTTCAAAAGCGCCTGGCTCCGCTCGCCAACCCAGCGCGCCGTGGGCGGGTCGCTTTTCTGGCTGGCAGCCCGCAGCCCCCCCTCCAACTCGGCGAAGGCCCGGCGGATGGCGGGGAGGTTGGGGTGGGCGGCCAAAAGGGGCTCCAGGTCGCTCCAGGCCGAGGCCGCGCTCTTGAAGAAGGTAAGAGCCTCGGTGATCTCGAGGTCTTTGGTGACGTTGACGTGACCCTCCCCCCCGCTCACCCCCCGCGCGTACTCCACGGGAACCAGCGACACGAAGCGCAGGAGTTGGCCAGCCCGCCTGGCCCGCTCGCGCGGGGAGAGAGGGGCCGCGCGGAAGCCCTCCAGGGCGCGGCGAATCTGCTGGGGGCTGCCCGTGGCCAGGAGCGCCCTGGCCTCTTGCAAAGCGGCCTCCCCTCGCTGGCTTCGGTAGGCCGGGGCCAGGATCTCGAAGTAGCCCTGGGCCAGGGCCCGCTCCTCGGCCCCGCGCACCCGCCAGCCCGCCTGCTGGGCCACCTCGAGACCCCTCAGGGCCTCGTTCAGGCGCGACTGGTAGCCGTCCAGGAGGTCGGCGCGCACCGCCGTGAGCGCCTCGGAAGGCTGAATCCGGCCTTCGGCCAGGCCCCGCAGGGCCTCGGTGGCGTCGGCGTCAGGGGGGTCGAAGCGGGTGGCGCTGCGGTACTCGCGCAGCTCGAGCCAGCGCGCCGCCTCGGGGGCATTTCCCTGCTGCACGGCGGCCTCGAGGCGGGCATAGCTCTGCCGCAACACCCCGATCCAAAGCACGGTGCGCTCACGGGCGAAGGCTGCCCCGTCGCCCGAGCGGGCCAGGTGCTGCAAGCGGGTGAGGGCCTGGGCGTCGAACTCCAGCCCGGCCCGCTCCAGCTCGTCCAGCGCCACCGCCGCCTTTTGCAGCAGCCGTTGCGCCTGCTGCGGGTCGAAGACCAGCTCGAGCTGGGCCTCGGCCAGGGCCGAGCGCAGGGCCTCCCCAGACTGGGCCGGAGTACCGGCATCGCCGGGCTGCGGGTGCGACTTCACCGGGGACTGGGCCAGGGCCAAAGAGGCCAGGGCGCACAGCAGCGGGATCAGAAGGGTTGAGCCTCTCACTGTTCTACCCTGATGCCCAGAAGGGCCGCGGCCTGCACGATCTTGCCGGTGATGGCGGTGGCCCGGTCGTCGCCTTCTTTGAGGAGGATCTCGGCCTGCTCGGGGGTGAAGCGGCGCTTCTTCTCCTGCTCCAGCAGGCGCTGGGTCCAGGCCTTGAGGTTACGAAGCCCCTCGAGGATCTGCGTATCCAAAGCAGCATCCTTGGCCCGAACCTGGGGGGACACCCCTTCGTAGAGCCTCTGCCAGCTGGTGATGTTGTCCACCAGATCGCTCAAGGAGGAGATCACGTTGAAGTCGCGGCGGGTGGCCCTGTCGCCCAGCACGAAGCGGCTGGTCTTCCAGCGCTCCAAGAACACCGGCGCGGCGGTGGGCACGTTGGCGGCCAGGGCCCCGAAGACGTCTTGAGCGGTGGGTTTCCAGGTCTTCGCCGCAGCGATGAGCCCGGCGGTGAGCTGGTCGAGCTTCTCAGCCGCCGCTTTGAGGAGAGGAGCATCGGGCAGCCGGTCGCCGAAGCCCAGCCTGCCGTCGCCATCGACGTCGAAGGCTACCCCCGAAGAGAAGGCCCTTTCCGTGCCCCACAGGCTTCCCTCCACCAATCCGAAAGCGTTGCCCGGCTTCTTCAGCACCCTCCCATCCGGCAGCTCGAGGTCGAAGCTCACCACCGCATCGCTACCTTCGGCCTGGGAAGCCCCGGCGTCGAGGTTGAGGTCGAACTCGGCGAGCAGTTCCACCCCCGCCACAATCCCCTCCACGCTCTCGTAGAGGGGACTGGCCTTGATCCAGGCTGCGCGTGCCTCCTTGAGGGAAGCTCGCACGGCCTCGGCGGCAGGGGCCTGGGTCAGCCTGCGGTAGTCGAAACCGGCTTTCCTGGCCGCCTCAAAGTAGCGGCCCGCCGCCGCCACCAGTTGGCTCGTGGCGCTTTTCTGCGCTGCGAGGCGCTCGAGCAAATAGCTCTTGACCGTCTCCACGCCCTGTGCTTGGGCAGCGCCCAGAGCGATCACAACCAGTGCAAACCATAGCCTCATCGCTGCCTCCACAACCCGGGAAGCCCCAGGTGAAAACTCTCTCGAGTCTATGCAGCTTGACCTCTTAAAGTCAAGTATTCCGCTCGGATTTATGCGATATTGGAAGCGATAATTTTTATCACTCTTGGTCTGTTAACTGCTCTGTTGCAAGGTTTGTGATAATGGGGCCCGATGGGTCATCAACGCTCCCCAAGACCTTCTTGCCGGGCGGGTAAAGCAGCCCAGCCACGAACGAGCCTGCACCTGCAGGTTGCGCGAATCATCTACGCCCAGACCCAAACGGTCTTTCCCGAGTACAGCCACCCCAATAGCCCCAAGAAATACACCCTCCCCCAACTGGCCGCCTGCGTTATGTTGTG
>NZ_JAGDFV010000040.1 GCF_017497985.1 Meiothermus sp. CFH 77666 | reverse complement strand
AGCAAAAAGAACTCAAAATCAAGAAGCACGGTCGTAAGCCGATCAGCCTTTTCCGCAGGGGCCTGGACTTCTTACGCCAGATCCTGTTCTTCCTGCCAGCTAAAAGACACGACCTGGACAACTGTTTCAGGCTTTTGTCGTGTACTTAGATCTCGATCAAGTAGCACACGAAGGTATTTAACGCGCTCTTCAAGGTTCTGTCCAGGAGAAGCAATTTTGAGGTCGGACGGTTCAACATAGGTGAAAAGCGCTCTACTTGCTGAATACCAGCGTGGTGCGCAAATCCTGCAACACCCTGAGTACCAGCTCCCGGAAGACCGGATACTCATCGGGACTGTAAATGTCTTTCAGCAAAACCAGCCTTCGCCAGACAATCAAAGTCGAGCCTACTTGTTCGTAAGTGGCCTGATAACTACCGCTGGGGTTGCTCAGGTTCACCGCAGCCGGAACTCGCAGTAGCTTGTAGCCCTCTGGCAATTGTACACGGTAGGTGCGCTCATCGGTGCGGGCCCCTACGATTAACGGCGCAGAGCGAAACTCTTGCGCTACATGCTCTTGCATCTGGGTCAGGTAAAACAGGGCCAGGCCCTGGGGCAGGCTCAGGCTAATCAGGTCGGAGATCTGCACCAGGTTGGGGGTGTTCCAGTTCCCTACCCAGCGGTAGCCCAGGCTCAGGTCGGTGAGCATGAGCGACCCGCTACCCCCCTCGGCAAAACGGCTGAGGATGTTTCGAGCCAGCGCGGACGCATCGGCGCTCTCGAGGCTCCTGAAGTAACCCGACCAGCCGCCGCGAACCTCGAGGGTACTCAAGCCCGACAAGCTACCATCGAGGGAAATCTTGTAATCCGATTCCTGTCGATATAGTTCTTCTTGGGGGTTTCCTGCAGGCGTCCGAACCACCTGGGGCCGGTTCCCTGCCAGCACCGCAAACTTACCCCGCACTTCGGGCAACAAGGTACCAAATGGCCCACGGTTGGTGGGATCCAAAAATAGGTTGAACCGCGGCACATACAGCATGGCGTGGTTGAACTGCCTCGGTGTCGGGCCCGGCAATTCCTTATATCCATCGGTACCCAGATACACCAGCACCGGCTGGCTCTCAATGCCCTTGGCGGCCAGCAGGGCCTGTAGAAGGGTGGTGTAGGCTTTACAGTCGCCATAGCGGTTCTTCAGGATTTCTCCTACACTCATGGGCACATAACCCCCATCCCCCAGAAAAATACCCACGTAGCGCAGGTTCTTCACCACCCAGTTGTACAGGTTCTCCACCAGTTGTAACCCAGCCGCACCCATTGCGGCCTCGTCGGCTATCCGGCCCACCTCAGGGGTCACTTGGGCCTTGTCCCTGGCCCTCGCCCAGTAGGCTGCACCCACCTCCTCCCAGCTAGGAAAACTGGTTGCCACCAGAAAGTTGGGGGCCATATCCAGATCGCCCGGCTGATGGCGAGCCTTGGGTATGTAAGGAAAGTTTTCCAGTAGTGCCGTTACCTCTCGAGTGTTGCCCTGGATTTTCTCGCTTATCTTGTACTGTCCGCGTGCATACACTTTGAAGGGCAGGTTGGCTGGCAGGCGGAAGGTAAGGCGGTTGTACTCCACCGGACGGCAGCCGCACACATAGTCTTCCGCAAAGAACTGCCCCGGAAAGGCCGACGTTTTGACCCGTTTCTCCCACACCACCACCACCGTATCGCCCACTTCCACGCTGGGGAAAGCTACCTGGGCCACCTCGGTATCGTCGAACATAGGCACACTCTGGCTCGCCTGGCTGGCCTGCCGGTAAACCTGTTGAGGGGATATGGCAAGCCTCCGCCCGTCCTGCTTCAGGGTGTAACCCTCCACAAAGCGCACCTCCTCGCGGCTTTTGGCGTAGCGCATGGCCGAAAGGCGGGTTAGCTCGTCTAGCTCTTCGCGGTTTTTGGCTACTTGCGCAAACTCATAGCGCACCGTGTAGGTGTAGTCTGGGGCGATTTGAAAAGTGGCGTCGAATTTTTTGAGGGTGGGCGAAGCATGGGCGAGTGAAGAAAGAAGGATGATTGCAAGAACAGCGCTTACCAGCTTTGGTATGCCGCCCACTCTGGTACAGGTTGCGCTACCGGATGAACACCGGCTCGAGCGCTGGAACTCTCCCGCTTCAATTCTTGGTAGATTCATGCTCCAATCCTCCGCAGCTCACCTTGATTCCTTTGTTCATCTTAGTCACGTATACCTATCCAGTCTGGGTGACTGCCAAGACTCCTACGCACGCACCTCCTCTGATGCTTGCCCACTACCAGATGATGCAAGGCTTAGGTATTCCCTGTAGGTACGGTAGCCAAGATAAGCCAGCAAAACCGTAGACACTGCAAATATCGCGTAGTTGAACACCATATCCGAAGCAACCAGAATAATGCGCCCGGAATTCACCAGAAAATGCAACAATATCGCCCAGATAATGCCAAAGCGCAGAGCAATGGCCAGCAAAGCAAAACCAAATGCACCCGCACCCAGCGTCCAGAAGAGTATCAGCAGGGGCGCCGCCGCAATCAAATCAGGAGCGTAATCCAGATGGAGAAAGCCAAACAACATGTTGTTAAAGACTATGCCAGCAATAAAAGTCCCATTACACAAAGCAAAAAAGCCAACCCGAACCAATTCCTCTATAGTTGCAGTAACCAACGTTGAAATCTGGACTGGCTCCAAAACCAGCTTTAGAGCCGGTGTAACCTCGTAGCTAAAGTGATGTTTTTTATAAACTCCAAGGAATGTTACCATTAAACTGGAAAATAACCAAACAAAAAGAAACAAGGGAAAAAAGTGCGGTTCAGGAATACGGAACAATAATGGCTTAGGTGCTGAAGGCACAAACCACCGAACCAGCCAGCCCGCCACCAGCCCGAACACCCAATAAACATAGGTTCCCAGGCCAGCAGCTTCGGAAACCAACTTTGCCAGTTCTGTGCTCATCCCCAGCCCAGTAAGGACGGTTCGAATGTGCCCTTACATGTGTCCCTTCTTTATGCGTGCGGCTAACCAACCTACTAAGAGCGCGAAAGGAAGGAAAACTGCCAGAAAGAGATAATAGGACAGATTCATCGCAACCATCAAATAAACAAGTCCCAGCGCTATTAAAATAGAAAAAGCCGTCAAGGTTGCGAGCTTGTTGATCCTACGCTGAACCTCCCGCTCAATGTACTCACGCAACTCTTTATCCATTTCCTCAAGGTTCATTTCTTTCTCCATGTGTTAGCAGCCCAGAGTTAACCTGGGCTGCAAAATCAGTTCTAGTGTTAATCAGCACCACCGGAGTAGTTGCCCCAGTACCTGCGCTCCTCAGTGCCGAGTTTGCTGTATGCCACACATTCTCTTGTCTGATTGGCTAGTTTGTCAGCGGCATCTTTGATTATGTATGCACCTGCTGCGCCCATCAACGCGCCAGCTGCTACCCCTGCAGGCCCAGTGGTCATAATGCCGAGACCACCTCCAATAAGCGCAACTCCGCCAAGAGCTTGCGCGAAAGCGCCGCTAGGGTCAACGCTATTACAAGGATTACCCCCAACCACTTCCTCCATCTCCCACACTTCCAACTCCCGCAGTTTCATGTTTGCCTCCTTTGTACTCGGTTATGGGTTGCTTTGTCCTTACTCCCGCTCCTCCGGCGGTACGGGCCGGAGAATGGGCACCACCGGTTTGGGCCAGGGGCAAGGTTCTTCCAGCAGCCTGGCCAGCCAGGGTAGGCTGGGGGGCTGTTCTACTGCGCCGCCCAGGGTTTGTTCGGCTTCCTCCTGGGTTAGTTCGCGTAGCACCGGTTTCACCTCCTTTCTGCTGAGCAGGGTAGCAGAGCCGTCTGGGGGTTGGGAAGGGAAAAACTCCCGGTCTGCTTTAAGGCCTACAGTCATCCGTGTTCCCTTTTTGAATCTCACGAGCATCCATATATCAAAGGTCTACACATTATTTTTTGCCCGCGATTCCATCAGGTATAATGAAAGCAAGAGCGAAACGAAAGCCACCAACGAGACAAGAAAGACACTTAGGGGTGTATCGTTATGGCGAATTACAAGGGGATTCAAATTTACAACCAAGTGAACGATTATGCTTCCCCAGACAGAGCCTGTTTTTAGGGTTAGCCTCAAAAAGAGCACTCCTAGTAATAGTCCGGGCACAGCAAACGAAAATAACGAATCTTTAGTCAATGGATGGGCACTTATCCAAACGAGGGCGTTCAAGATAGGGTGGGTTACCCCAGAGATGTATGAGCCCAAACGTCCAACCTCTTCAAATGCAACCCATACCGTTTTTTGAACTGTCAGATCAGCAGAGCCGATCTGGGCCAACAGACCCCCATAGGCAGAGGTGAAGACCAGTACACCCAAAAGAAACCCGGGAAAGAATCTGGGAAGACGAAGCCTGAAATACCTCCAGTGCGCTTTGTTAGCCAGGAGAACAAAACTGGTTGCTGTTAGAAGCACAACTGACAACAACCTGAATCCGTAGTTATGTCCGAGGATAAAAATGGATAACGCATTTATTGCTGCAATTGCAACTGCAATTGCAAAGACCAAATCATTAACTGAATTCCGTCCCACGGTTCCTTATGACTCTTTGGATACAACAAGGGGTACGTGTGAGGTTAGCGTATTTGGTTAGGGACGATGCGTACCCCTTACTGCTTGCAAACTCTAAACTCAAGCCCAAGGCGCTGCTATGGACAAACTAAAAGGCCTTACCTCTAGAGTACTTTTCGCCTTCTCGTTCAGAAATTCCGTAGGGATCCCAATAAGGCCGATCAAGGCCGAAAACCGAGTTAATGGCAGTATTAACTTCCCGTAGATTAGAAGACATCCCTTCCGCAGCCTTTTGATCGACAGTAACAGAACCAATGTTGTACTCATAACGAACTTTGCCGTCTTCAATACAAATTGATAACAGGCCAAGGTTTAGGCAAACACTCCCGCCTCCTTGAACCTCTTCCATCTCCCACACTCCCAACTCCCGCAGTTTCATGTTTATCTCCTTTGTACTCGGTTATGGGTTGCTTTGTCCTTACTCCCGCTCCTCCGGCGGTACGGGCCGGGGAATGGGCACCACCGGTTTGGGCCAGGGGCAAGGTTCTTCCAGCAGCCTAGCCAGCCAGGGTAGGCTGGGGGGCTGTTCTACTGCGCCGCCCAGGGTTTGTTCGGCTTCCTCCTGGGTTAGTTCGCGCAGCACCGGCTTCACCTCCTTTCTGCTAAGCAGGGTAGCAGAGCCGTCTGGGGGTTGGGAAGGGAAAAACTCCCGGGAGTTTTTCCCTTGACTTTTTGGGGGTTTTATGGCTAGACCCAAGTACTTCAGAAGGAGATCGGCCTGAGTCTCTGCGCCCAGATAAAACTTCAGGTCGGAGACGATGTTGTAGACCCGCTTGAGGCTAAGTTGCAAGGTGTCTGCAATGCTCTGGTGGCACATACCGCTCACTAAAGCCCGCAGCACGCGACGCATCTGGGGAGGTAAGGTGTCCTCTACGTCCGGCCAGATGGTTTGCCCTCGAGCCACCCTCTCCAGCGCCTCTCGGAGTTCGTGGGCCTGGAGCGGCTCCTGCACGATGCCACCAGGTTGGTGCTCCAAAAGGTCGGCCAGGTAGTAAGGCGAATAGGAAGCCGTGAGCACCAGGCTGCTGCCTCGTAGCTCCGGCAGCAAGTGGAGGGCTACCCCAACCGGGTGATCCACCACCAAGGTTAGGGAGTTGGAAAAGTCCAGCTCCATCACCAGGCGTTCAAACGCTTCGGTGATGATCCGCGAACCGCTGACAACCTTTATCCCCATGGGTTCACCCCCCGAATCCAGTCCCATAGCAGGCTGAGCAGGTTGCGCCGGGCCGCAATCACCCGCGCCTCCCCCGCCAGGCCCGGCAGCAGCCGGCGCACACCTTCTGGGCTTTTGAGTTCTAAGGAATCGAGCAGAATTTCGACCTCGTAGACCGGAGTATTGCTCACCACCAGGGTGCTGGGGGAGATGCGGCTGACCCGGCCCATGCTAAGGCCGAAGCGTTGGCGAGGGTAGGCGTTCCAGGCCACTTCGGCCCGAGCCCCTTCGCGGAGCTTGGGGCGCTCGCGCTCGGGCACGTAGCCGCGGAAAACCAGGGGCACGTCGTGGAGCAGGATTTGGGCCAGGGGCTGGCCTGCGCTTACCCATTCGCCCGCCCGCAGGCTGGCCGCCTGGAGCACCTGGCCCTGGGTGGGGCTGTAAACCCGCAGGCTGCGCCGGGTGCGGAGGGTGGCAAGCTGGGCCAGGGCGGTTCTGACCCGGGCCTGGGCCAGCTGTACGGCAGCCTGGGCCTGGCGCAGGTTGTCCTGGGCTTCCTGGTATTCGACGCGGGCCACGCCTCCCACCGCGTACAGCTCGGCCTGCAAACGGGCCAAACGCTGTCGCTGGAGCAGGATTTCCTGCTGCTGGGCCAGTGCGCGGCGGGCCTCTTCCACCTGGGACTCGGCGGCCTGAAGCTGGGCCTGGGCCTCCTGGGGGCTCAGGCCCAGGGTGTCGAGCTCCAGGAGCAGCTCACCTTTGCGAACCTGACGGTTGGGGGTCAGCACAAAGCGAGCCAGGCGACCGCTGCTGGGGGCCAGAACCTGCACCACCTCGCCTTTGGGCTGCAGGGCCCCCAGGGCCAGGGCGTAGACCTGAACCGGTGTGCACCAGGCCAGCACCAGAGCCAAAAGCAGCCAGAGTAAAACACCATGTCTTACACACAAGAACCCGTATGCCCAGGTTCGCTCTGGCGGTAGCCGCGTGTTGCCCTGCCTAGAGCGAACAAAGGTCGGTAGAATGTCGGGGGTGATACTGTGAGCAAAAGCTACAAGATTTGTCTGATTGAAGGCGATGGTATCGGGCATGAAGTGATTCCTGCCGCCAGGCTGGTCTTGGAGGCCACCGGACTCAGGCTCGAGTTCGTGGAGGCCCAGGCGGGCTGGGAGACCTTTGAACGAATAGGCATCTCGGTGCCGGAGGCCACCCTCGAGGCTGTCCAGCACACCGACGCCACCCTGTTTGGCGCCGCCACCAGCCCCACCCAGAAGGTGCCGGGCTTTTTTGGGGCCATCCGCTACATGCGCCGCAAGCTCGACCTGTTCGCCAACGTGCGCCCGGCCAAACACCACCCCGTGCCGGGCTCGAGGCCGGGGGTAGACCTGGTGGTGGTGCGCGAGAACACGGAAGGGCTGTATGTTGAACAGGAGCGCAGTTACCTGGACGGCGAGATTGCCATTGCCGATACGGTCATCACCCGCAAAGCCAGCGCCCGCATCGGCGAGTACGCCGCCCGGCTGGCCATGAGCCGCCCGCGCAAGCAGCTCCACGTGGCCCACAAGGCCAACGTGCTGCCCCTGACCCAGGGCCTGTTCATGAACACCGTAAAAGCGGAGGCCGCCCGCTTTCCTGAGCTAAAGACCCAGGACATCATCATTGACAACTGCGCCATGCAGCTTGTGCGCAACCCCGAGCGCTTCGACGTGATCGTGACCACCAACCTGTTTGGCGACATCATCTCCGACCTCACCGCCGGGCTGGTAGGCGGGCTGGGCATTGCGGCCAGCGGCAACATCGGCACCCGGCACGCGGTCTTCGAGCCCGTACACGGCAGCGCACCCGACATCGCGGGCAAGGGCATTGCCAACCCCGCCGCCACCATCCTGTCGGCGGTGATGATGCTGGATCACCTGGGCGAACACGAGACCGCCCGCCGGGTCGAGGCAGCCGTGGACAGGGTGCTGGAAGAAGGCCCCCGCACCCCAGACCTGGGCGGCAACGCCACCACCCTCCAGTTTGCCGAGGCGGTAGCCCGGGCTGTATAAGAAACAGAGTGCCCTGTGAAGCCCGGTCAAGGCCCACCCAGGACAATGCCCAGCACAGACCCTCCCGCAGCGCATCGAGCCATCGGACTCCAGTTTGGTTAAGGCGCAATGTTCAAATGCACCATCCCCACGTTAAGACCTGGGCTACAGTGGCAATATGAGCGCTGCTACGCAGATTTACCGTGCTATACTGACACATAGTTTGAGATTTATGTGGGAAAGGGGGCAGCGTGCGTGATTTTTTTGGCGGGTTGCTGAGACCCAGGGTCGAGGCACTTGGCCTCGAGATTGGATCGGCCAACATCAAGATGGTCGAGCTGTCCGGAACCCCCCCCAGCCTGAAGAACCTGAGTATCAGGCCCACCCCGCTAGGGGTTATTCAGGAAGGTTCGATCACCGAGCCGGGTGCGCTGGCCGATGCCATCAAAGAGATGCTGGCCGAGATGCGTACCCGCAAGCGCTACGTGGTCACGGCTGCCAGCAACCTGGCCGTCATTACCCGTACCTTGCAGGTACCCAAGATGCCCCTCAAGCAGATGGAAGAGGCGGTTCGCTGGGAGGCCGAACGCTACATCCCCTTCCCGATTGACGAGGTGGTGCTGGATTACGCGCCACTGGATCCCCTCGAGGCCATCCCCGATGGTGAGCAGATGGACGTGGTGGTGGGGGCGGCCCGGCAGGAAACCGTGGCCAGCCTGGTCGAGGCTCTCAAGGCGGCTGGGCTGGAACCCTTGGTCATAGATGTAAAGCCCTTCGCCGGCCTGCGTACCCTGACAGGACGGCTGGTCGCCACCGACCGTGAGCCCATCACCCTGTTCCTCGAGATTGGCGCCGAGTCCTCAGCCCTGGTGCTCACCCGGGGCGAGCGGCTACTCCTCAACCGTGTCATCAACCTCTCGGGCAAGGACTTCACCGCCGCCATCTCCAAGGCTTTCAACCTCGACGTGGTCGCCGCCGAGGATGCCAAGAAAAACTACGGCCTGGCTACCATCCCCACCGAGGACGAAGACCTGCTCCTGGACTTCGACGCCGAGCGTGAACGCTTCAACCCAGCCCGTATGTACGACGCAATTCGCCCGGTGCTGGTCGAGCTCACCACCGAGCTGCGCCGAAGCCTGGAGTTCTTCCGGGTACAGGTGGGGGATCTGGGCGTAGACCAGGGCTTTGTGGCCGGGGGGGGCAGCAAGCTGCGCAGCCTGGTGCCACTTTTAGCCGACACGCTGGGCATTCCACTGGAAATCGCCGACCCCTGGCAGGGCATCCAGATTGACAAGAGCCGCTTCGATCTGGAATACCTGCGCAGTCTGTCGCCGGAGTTTACGGTTCCGGTGGGCCTGGCCTTACGGGGGGTGAATCCGCTTGATTAAACTCAACCTCCTCCCCAAGAACCTGCGCCGCCGGGTCGAGCCCGGCTGGTGGCGTCTGGCCGCTGCGGCAGTGGTGTTAGCCGTGCTGGGGACAGTCGCTTTTCTCCACTTCTCCACCCTTTCGCGGGTGCAGGCGCTGGAAAACCAGCGCGACCAGCTTCAGGTGGAGGTGGACGTGCTGCGGCCCTTCATCGCTGAGCAGAACCGCCTGAACCAGCAACAGCGCGAACTCGAGCAGCTACTCTCGGTGCGCAACCAGTTGCGGGAGCGCTTCGTGCCCTGGTCGGATAACCTGGCCCAGGTAATCAACCAGATCCCACGGGAGGGCCGTCGCTTTGGGGTGGCCCTGCGCAGCATCGGCACCAAAGCCCTGACCCCGCAAGAGACCCAGAGCAACGTGCAAAACGGGGTCTACGATGGCAAGCCGGTCAATGTGGAGTTCAACCTTCAGGGCGAGGCTCTAGGCCAGAACGCCCTGATTCGCTTCGTAGAGGCTTTCGAGACCTCGCCGCGCTTTGGCATCAACTTCCAGAACGCCAGCCTGGACCAGCAACGGCAGCTCTACACCTTCGGAGCAACGGTGGGCCTGGTCAGTCAGGCTCCGGCAACCGCCAGCAACACGACAGGAGGTGAAGGCAGTGGTAGCCCTTCTCGCTAGAATGGGGCAGCGTGAGTGGGCCATTGTGGCCATTGTGGCGGCGGTGTTGCTGGGCCTGATGTGGTACTTCCTGGTAACCCAGCCTCTACAGGCTCGCATTCCCGAGATTCAGGCCGAAGTCGATCGCCTGACCACCGAACGGGATCGGGGTCGTGCAGCCCAGCGCGCTTTGCCTCAATTGCGCGAAACCATCGCCCGTCTGGACGCCGAGCGTCAGCAGTTTCTGCGGGAGTTGCCGCCCACCGAGCAGCTAGGCCGGGTGCTGAGCGCCCTGGCCCAGACCGCCCGCGAGAGCGGAGTGGTTCTGCGCACCCTGAGCCGGGGCGCAGGCGACAACCAGGGCGTCGCCAACGTGCGGGCTACCAATCTGGCCTTGCAGGTTGAGTCTCCCTTCCCCGAACTGTATGTGTTCTTGCGGAACCTCGAGGGCTTCCAGCGCTTCGCCACGGTCTCGGGGCTCAACCTGACCCTTGGGGGGAGTGGGCCTGCCGCCACAGAGGCCCAGGCCATCAACCCCACCATCAACACCAGCCTGACCATGACGGTCTACACCTACACCGGGCAGGCCCAGCCGGCCCAGGGTGGACAGCCCGCACAGCAAGGTCAGCCTGCACAGCCGGGAGGTCGGCCATGAACTTCCTCCAACGCATGCCGCAGTCGGCTAAGGTAGCCTTGGCTGCAGCCCTGTTGGTGGGGGCCGTGGCAACCTGGTATCTGGGCTTCTTCCGCCCCAGCCAGACGGCCCAGCAGCCTACCACCCCGACCCCCACGCCTGCGCCGGTGGCGCCGGGCACAACCCCCACCCTCGCTACGCCCCCGGCCACCACCGCACGGCCCCTCGAGGTGCTTCCCCTTCCCTTCCTGGTCACGGAAGCCACCCGACCCACCGAGCCAGCAGAACAGGAGGATACTGTTGCCAGTGCTGCCCTGGCCCGGCCTCGGGTAACGGTGCCGCCCAACCCCTTTGTGCCTCTGATCATCGAAACCACGCCGCCTGCCGTGGCCCAGCCCACCCAGCCGGCCCCGGCCATTGTCAGCCGCCCAACCCCCGCTCCACAGGTAGTCTCGCAGCCCATCCCGAGCCAGACGGCCCGGGTGCAGGTGCGCCAGCCCACCACCCCGTTGCCGCGCCCCAGCCTGCCGGGCACCCGGCCCACACCGGGGGTCACTACCCCTCCCACCACCACGGTAACCACCCCCACCGCACCCTCTGGTCAGGCGCGCCTGGCCCAGGGGACTTCCCGCACCAGCCTGCCCGGCGCGGTTAGCCTGGGCTCGGGCTTACTGCCCATCCGGCTGGCGCCTCTGGATCGAGAGCTGACCGCCACCGCGAGCGAAACCCCCAAGGAAGCAGCAGCCCTGGATGTGCAGCCTGGAGCGGCCACGACCAGCGGGAACCTGGACTTCGCACGGGCCGAGATTGACGCCCGGCTGACCCAGGTGCTCGAGCCCAAAAGCAACCTGGCTAGAGGTCAGGAAGCAGTGCAGGAAAGCCGCCTGGCCCGCTTCGTGCGCGAGCAAAACCTGAAGCTCTCGGGGGTGGTGCTGGGCCCCACCAGCGTGGCTATTTTCCAGAGCAAAGACGGGTTTACGGTGCTGCCGGTAGGCCGCACCCTTCCCGGCAGTGATGTGCTGCTCAAAAGCCTGAGCGCCAAAGAAGCCCTCTTGGTACAAGGTTCGGAAACCCTGAACCTGACGATGGATAACCCCTAGGCGGTGAATATGAAGCGATTTCTTGCCCTTTTGGTGGTGTTGAGTCTGGCGCTGGCCCAGGGTACTTTGCCCCGGGATGCGCGCTTCGACCAGCCCGTAAGCAACATCGGCACCAACCTGCCATTACCCACCCTGCTCGATGCCCTGGCCCGCAGCGTGGGGCTCTCCCCCATTCTGCGCGACGTGCCGAATGTCAGCGTCACGGCCGACATTGACAAAAAGCCTTTTCGTCAGGTCTGGGATCTGCTAATCAACACCTATGGAGATGGGCGCATCACCTACGCCCTCCTGGACAACAATGTGATCGTGGTCGGGCCCAAGGAAGTGGTAGACCGCGCCCGTGGACAGACTGCCCAGCCCCCTACCCAGCCGAGCGAGCCGGTGGCCCGCGAGTTCTATCAGGTACGCTCGGGTGACCCCGCTGCGCTGGCCACCTTTGTCCAGCAAGAGGTTCCGGGTGTCACCGTGCGGGCGGTGCCTGGGCAGAACGTGCTATCCATCAGCGGCCCCGCCCGCCAGGTCAACGATGCCCTCAACTTCTTGCAGCGCATAGATGTACCCCGGGCCACCGTAGCTGCCGTGCCGGTGGTGCAAAAGTCTTTTGCGCTTTCACACGCCCGCGCCACCGAACTGGCCGATGTGTTGAACAAAGCCATCGCCGCCCAGTCCCAGGGCCCTGCAACCCAGCCCCAGGGGCAGGCCCAGGCGGCCGCCCCGGCCGCGCCCCAGGTCACCGTTGTGGCCGAGCCTCGTACCAATACCATCATCGTAACCGGCTCTGCCGAACAAATCGCCCTGGCCGAGCGCCTGATCCCCACCCTTGATCGCCCGGTGCAACAGGTACAGCTGCAGATTCGCGTACAGGCCGTGTCGGGAGAGGTGATTCGCAATCTGGGCATCAAATGGGAGACCGTCTCGGGCGGCAACCTGATTGCTAGCTTTCTTTCTACGGGTCTCAACCTGATTTTTGATGCCACCCGCAGCCTGGCCTCGCTCAACATCCGGGCGGTGCTGGACGCCCTCGAGAAACAGCAGCTTTCCCGCCGCTTGAGCGATGCCAACGTGCTGGTAGAAGACAACTACGGGGCCGATACCTCCGACCTGCGGGCTACCGGGGCCCGTGGGGCAGAAATCAAGGTGGGTGGACGTCTCCTTATTCCGGTAACCATTGGAGACCAGGTTAGTGTTCGGGAGTTCGACTACGGTCTCCTGGTGCGGGTTCGGCCCCAGATCACCGCAGATGGGAACATCCTGCTCGAGGTCTTCACCCAGACCGGCGGCGACCCGGCTGCCGGGCCCCAAAACAGCATCCGCATTCCACAACAATCCACCCTCTCCAAGCTCCGCATCCGCGATGGCCAGACCGTAGTCCTGGGCGGCCTGATTCAAAAAGTGACCGACACTTCCGAAAGCAAAATCCCCCTGCTGGGCGACATCCCCCTGCTGGGCGAACTTTTCAAGCAGCGCACCTCCTCCATCAAGGACGACGAGCTGATCGTGATCATCACCGGCAACATCGTCAAGGACGCTGCCCAACGCTGAATATCCCTTCACCGCAAAAGCCGGGCTTGATCCCGGCTTTTAGCTTTTCTCAATCCCGTAGGGGCCGGTAAGGGTCTCTCGTACTATCCAAGCCCCCCATGAAACACCCTTCACAGGCGTGGCCGTCTATCCAAGACTACAGTTCTCTTCAGAACCTCTATCTCTACAGACTCTACAAACCGCCCAGACTATTGACCATGGACCATAGACGCTCTTATTTTGGACATCACCCCCAGTTGTGCTAGATTCTCTTCATGCGTTTTCTGACTGCTGGAGAATCCCACGGGCCGCAGCTTACCGGCATCGTGGAGGGCTTGCCCAGCCAGCTCCCCCTGACGTTAGAAGACATCAACCCCTGGCTCAAGAAAAGGCAGGGGGGGTATGGGCGGGGGCGGCGGATGGTGATCGAGACCGACACGGTGGAGTTTGCCAGTGGGGTACGGGCGGGCCGCACCACCGGGGCGCCGGTCACGCTGGTCATCAAGAACACCGATTATCGCAACTGGGTCGAGATTATGGATCCGGCTCCTGGTAACGAGCCGCGCAAAAAAGCCCTCACGGCGGCCAGGCCCGGCCACGCCGACCTTTCCGGGGGGGTCAAGTACGGGCATAAGGATTTGCGCGATGTGCTCGAGCGAGCCTCGGCCCGCGAGACCGCCATGCGCGTTGCGGTGGGGGCTATTGCTCACAAGCTGCTGTCGTTTTTTGGGGTCGAGAGTGCTTCGTTTGTAGATGGCATGGCCGGGGTGTGGAGCCAGGTGCCTTTTGACTGGAGCCTTAAGGAGCGCGTCGAAGAAAGCCCGGTGCGAATGACCGACCCCCAGGCCGAGGCCGAGGTGATTCGCCGGGTGGACGAAGCCAAGAAAAACGGCGACACGTTAGGCGGCATCATAGAGACCCGCTTTAGGGGGTTGGTGATGGGGCTGGGCTCCCAGATGCACTGGGAACGCAAGCTGGACGGGCGCATTGCCCAGATGGTGATGAGCATCCCGGCTATCAAGGGTGTGGAAATCGGCACAGGTTTCAGCAACGCCATGAAGCCGGGCTCACAGGTGCATGATGCGATTTACTGGGAGGAGGGCCGGGGCTACTACCGGCAAACCAACCGCGCGGGCGGCACCGAGGCGGGCATGACCACTGGCGAGGAACTGGTAGTACGGGCAGCCCTCAAACCCATTGCCACCCTGATGACCCCCCTGCCGACCGTGGACGTGGTCACCCACCAACCCGCCGATGCCGCTCGTGAGCGCTCTGATACCACAGCAGTTCCAGCGGCCAGCGTGATTCTAGAAGCGCTGGTGGGCATCGTGCTGGCCCAGGCTTATCTGGAAAAGTTTGGCGGCGACACCCTGGACGAGTTGGTCGAGCGGGTCGAACGATACAAAGCGCGCGTGCTGGCATACTAGGGTTTGCTCGAGCGCCCACAATTCCCGAAGTGGTTTTTGAGAAATCGGGAAAGCATCAAAGGAAACATCGGTGAACAACAAAAAACAGCAAAACAAGGGGGGCGCTGGCAAAGGACTGAACCCTTCATCCACGCTCATCTGCGTTGCACATCTTCTGCCACCAACCCCCAACCCCTGGCCCCCATCCCCCTCTTTATGATTGAGATTGAGCGCCCCGTCACCTGGGTAGCCCTCACGGGCTTTATGGGCGTGGGCAAAAGCCGTATTGGGCGGGAGCTGGCCCGCGAACTGATGCTGCACTTCATAGACCTGGATCGGTATATCGAGCGCGAGATGGGCCTCTCGATTGCCGACATTTTCCGCCACCTGGGCGAGCCCACCTTTCGCCAACTCGAGGCCGAGGCCGTAAATGAACTTACCCAGAAAGATTTTCTGGTACTCTCACTGGGAGGGGGCACCTTCGTGAACCCGGAAAACCGGGAGCGGCTGTTGCGGCGGGGGCCGGTGGTGGCGCTGTGGGCCAGCCCGGAGACCATCCTCGAGCGGGTTAGCCGCCGTCCGGGACAGCGCCCCATGCTGGACAACCCCGACCCCCTCGAGCGCATCCAGCAGCTCCTGGCCGAGCGCGAGGCCATCTACCGCCAGGCCACGCTGCATGTCTCTACCGATGGCCGAAGGATTCCCGACGTAGTAGACGAGATTATTGACCGACTGTGGGATTATGCGGAAGCTGAAGATTAGACACCCCATCCCCTACCCGATTCACATTGGGTTCGACCTCGAGGTGCCCCAGGCCGAAGGCCCCCGGGCCATGATCTTCGACCTGGCCGTACAGGACTACGCCCAAAAGCTGGCCGCCCGGCTGGATATTCCGGCGGGCCTGGGCCTGCCCGGCGGCGAGGGCGTGAAGAGCCTGGCCACCTATGGCAAAGCTCTGTCCTGGCTGGCGGGGCAGGCCCTGCCCCGCGACACCACCCTCTACATTGTGGGCGGCGGTTCCCTCACCGATTTGGGGGGGTTTATTGCGGCCACCTACCTGCGCGGGGTGAGCTACATCAGCCTGCCCACCACCACCCTGGCCATGGTAGATGCCTCGCTGGGCAACAAAACCGGCCTCAACCTGCCGGAAGGCAAGAACCTGGTCGGGGCCTTCCATGCCCCTGAAGGGGTCTACGCCGACCTCGAGACCCTGCGAACCCTACCCCCCCAGACCTTCAAGCAGGGGCTGGTCGAAGCCTTCAAACACGGCCTCATCGCTGGGGATGAGCTGCTGGTGAACGTGGAACCCCTTGCACTGGACTGGGAAGGTTTCGAGAACTACCTGGCCCGCGCGGTTGCGGTCAAGTTGCAAATTGTTGAGGCCGACCCCACCGAGCAAAATGAGCGCCGCAAGCTGAACCTGGGGCATACCCTGGCGCACGCCCTCGAGGGCGCCACCTTTGGCACCATGCCCCACGGGGTCGCAGTAGCCTACGGCCTGCTCTTTGCGGCCCTGCTGGGCCGGGCCCACGGCGGCAACGATCTGGTGCCCACCGTGCTGAAGCTTTTGCAGTGGCTCTCCCCGCCCCCACCCCCCCGCTTTAGCTGGGACGACCTGACCCCCTTCCTCAGCCGCGACAAGAAAAAAGTGGGCAAGGCCCTCAACTGGGTGGTGCCCAAGGACATGGGCTGGCTCGAGATTCACCCGGTGCTGACCGAAGTATTGCTGGGCTGTTACGAGGAGTTCCTCAGTCTGGTGGCCACCCTGCAAAACAGCCCCACCAGGCATAGCGAAACCGAACAAGTCTGATACCAGCTATACGCAGACCACCATCTTTGCTACCCATGCAAAGCCCTCCTATCCTGAGCAACAGGTAGAGCGCTCTTAACAGATTTTGAGCCATCTGATACCAACTTTAGCCCCGCACCCGACTCTCAGCGATGCACGAGGTGGGGGTGGTGGGAGGTAGGTGGTGGGTTTCCCCTACTCCCCACCTCCTATGGTATGCAAAGTGTTCAATAAGTATGACTTCAAGAAGGCTTTGTCCTGGACAGAATAGTGGCCGCTCATCCAGGCGGCCACGTCTGTGAAGCGCGATACGGTCAAAACCCTCCACCCGCTCCGCGCTCCTGAAAACTCCGCTCCAGCAGCGCCAGCAAAACCATACAGAGCCCCATCAGCACCACCGCCAACACCACGGCTTCATAAAAAGGCAGCGCACCCGGCCGGCCCAGACGCTCGTAAATGGCCAGGGAGAGGGTGGCCCATTCGGGGCGTTGCAGGGTCAGGGTGGCGCCAAACTCGCCCATAACTGCGGCCAGGGCCAGCGCTGCCCCGGAAAGCGCCGATTTTTGCACCAGGGGCCACTCCACCCGCACCAGGCGACGCCAGGGGCCCGCGCCCAACACCCGGGCAGCCTCCACAACCCCTCTGGGCATGGCCCGCAAAGCGGGCAGCAAGGCCCGCCCTAACAGGGGGTAGCTGAGCAGCGCATAGGCCGCAATCAGAATCAGGAGCGAACCGCGCAACCCCGGATAGGCCAGCAGGTAGCCCAGTCCGATGGCCACCGGCGAGACCATCAGCGGCAGCAGGCCCAACCCATCCAGCAAGCGGTGTCCCCGCCAGACCGCGTAGGCGTATAGCACCCCAAGGGGCAGCACCAGCAGAAGGGCCAGGCCGGCAAACCCCAGGGTGTTGAGCAGGGCCGTGCTGCCAGGGGTGAAGTCGGGGTTATGCCACACGCTCACCCAGGCCTGGGGTCGCTCGAGGGCCCGTAGCAGCAAGCTCCACAGGGGGCTATACAGCACCAGAAAGAACCCCCAAACCAGGAGCGCAAGGCCCACCGCTTGGCGGGGTGCCAGCGGCAGGAGAGCGCCATAGCCGCCAATGCCCAGGGCCAGCCGTTCTTGCAGGCGCAGGTAGCCCGTCAAAACCACCAGGGTAACGGCCAGTTGCATCAGCACCAAAGCGGTGGCCTCAGGGAAGGCCAGCCGCTGGGCCAGGGCGTAGTAGGTCTCGACCTCGAGCGTCGCCCACCGGGGCCCCCCCAGCAAGAGCGGCACCCCAAAACTGGTGAAGCTATACAAAAACACCAGGCTGCCCCCTGAAAAGAGGGCCGGCCCCAGCAAGGGAACCCCCACCCGCCAGTAGGCCCGTAGCGGGGAAGCCCCCAGGGTGCGGGCGGCGGCCAGGGGGGTTTGCAGGGCCGGTAACAGCGCCACCAGGGGCCGCAGCACCAGCCCCAGGTTGTAGAGCACACTGGCCCAGAACAGCACCCAGGCGGTGCCATACAGGTTGAGGCCCAGCACCCCCTTGGGCCCCACCAGGCTCAGGAAGCCCATCGCCACCACCAAGGTCGGCAGCACAAACGGCACGGTGGAAAAGCCCAGCAGAAAATCCCGCCCAGGGAAGCGATAGCGAAACGCATAGGCCAGCGGCAGGGCCAGCCCGATGCACAATAGCGAGGAACCCAGCCCGTAGGCCAGGCTCCACACCAGCCGCGAACCGTAGTAGGGGTTGGCCAGGGCCGCCTGCAAGCCTTCCCCGAAGCCGAGCGCCATGATGCGCCCCAGGGGGTAGAGGAGCGCCAGGGCCAGGAATACCAGCACCGGCAGGCCCAGCCACCCGTGCAGGTTGGTGCGGGGCCTCGAGGTTTCCTTGGGAGTTTGCATACTTGAAAGCAAATGCCGATGGCCGATAGCCCATAGCCAGGGGGACACTTAGATTAGCCCCAGGGCTAACGTTATCCCACCAACGGGGCCCCTAGCGTGAAGAGCCTGAGCCCAATTTACCGCCGCGCCCTGACCGCATCGGCGCTCTGGCCCTGCACCACCACCTGCGTCCACTCCCGGATCCAGCGCTCGCGGTTCTGGGTAATCTGCTGGGGCGAGAGGCGGGCCGGCTCAGAGGGCACCTCGGCGAAGCGGAACACCTCGGGCAAGCGGGCCTCGCGCCGGGCCGGGTAGACCCACATTTCGGTGGGGATGTTCTCCTGGGCCGGTTTGGAAACCAACCAGTCCACAAAACGCTGGGCCGCCCGCAGGTTGCGGGTGCCCTTTAGAATGCCCACGTACTCCACCTGGAAAAACGAGCTCTTGGGCAGGAACAGGTTGGCCGTGGGGGGCTCGGCAGGCTTGGGTTTGGCCTCGCTGTAGTACAGCTCGGCAGCCGGGCTGGTGCTGTAGGAGACCACCAGCGGGCGATCCCCCCCGGCGCGGGTGAAGTGGGTGTAGTAGGCGTCGCTCCAGCCGCTCACCACCCGCACGCCGTTCTTGCGCAGGTTCTCCCAGAAGCCCAGGTAGCCGTCCTCGCCAAAAGCCGCCACCGTGGCCAGCAAAAAGGCCAGCCCTGGGGAGCTGCTGGCAGGGTTCTGCACCACCAGCAGCCGGGCAAACTCGGGCGAGGCCAGGTCGGCAAAGCGCTCGGGCAGAGGCTTATCCTTGAAGTAATCGCGGTCGTAGTTGAGGGCCACGTAGCCGAAGTCCACCGGGGTAGCCCGGAAGGTCTGGTCAAGCAGCAGTTCGGGGCGCAGGGCCGGTAGTTCGGGGGAGCGGTAGGGTTGGAGGATGTCGGCCTGCAGAGCGCGGGAGAGCAGGGTGTTGTCGAAGCCGTAAATTACGTCGGCAATGGGCGCCCCTTTGCTCAGGATGGCCTTGTTGAGCATCTCCCCGGCATCACCCCCCTTCAGAAAGCGCAGGCGAATCCCCGACTGGCGCTCGAACTGGGCCAGCAGGTTTTTGTCCAGGTTAAAGCTATCGTGGGTCAGGATGGTCAGGGTGGTAGGCTGGGCCAGGGCCAGCAGGGCCATGAACACAAATCCTAAGCCAAACAACCAGCGAGCTAGGTGCATAAAAAATCCCTCCATGTCATCGGGAGGGTTTGCTGTCATGCTCCCTACGGCGGTGCGAACCGCATCAGGTTCAAAGGGTCTATCTCAGCCTGGGCTTTCCAGGCACCCCCGATGACAACCGGATGATAATGCTCCACCGGAGCGTTGTACAGACCTCAGCTTACGGTTTGCGTAGCCACCACCCAGAAGCGGGGATACCTGGTTCGCAGTGTTTGGGCCACAAACCGAGCCTCCTCGGCACTGCGGGCCAGCCCGAAGAGGCTCGAGCCCGACCCCGACAGCAAAACCCCGCGTAGTCCGGCGCGGCGCAGCTCGAGCTTCAGTTCCTGCAAATAAGGCACCAGCCGGAAAACGGGCTGCTCGAGGGTGTTCCAGTAAGGGGGCTCCTCGCCCGCGCGAATGGCCGCCAGGATGCCCGGCACGTCCAGCTCGGGCTGCCATTCCTCGGGGCGAAGGTGCCGGTAAGCATCCGCCGCCGAGACCGCAATGCCCGGATTGAGCAGCACCAGGTGGGCCTCGAGGGGCGGCAGCGGCCTCAGTTGCTCACCCACCCCCCGCGCTTCGGCCAGGCCCACCTGGAGGAAAAACGGCACATCGGCCCCCAGCCGGAGGGCCATACCGGGCAGGTCGAGCGAGGCCGGATAAAGCCGGCTGAGGCCCCGCAGCACCGCCGCCGCATCGGACGAACCCCCACCCAGCCCCGCTGCCAGGGGCAGGTTCTTCTCCAGCACCACCTTCACCCCCCCCGGCCAGCCGGCGGCGTTCAGGTAGGCCACCGCCGCTTTGTAGACCAGGTTGTCGGGGTTGGCGGGCAGCCCAGAGCCCCGCACTTCCAGCTCCACCCCCTCGGGAATGGCCTCCAGAAAAAGCCGGTCGGCCACCTGCAAAGCCACAAATACGGTGTGCAGCTCGTGGTAGCCATCGGGCCGCCGACCCAGCACCGAGAGGCCCAGGTTCACCTTGGCCGGGGCGAGGAGCTCCATACCTGCGCCAACCCTTCCGCCAGGAGCAGATCCTCGGGGTAGGTGATTTTGAACATCCGCCGGTCGCCCTCCACCAGCGCTACGGGGTAGCCTTGCCAGCGCACCAGCTGGGCATCGTCGGTGAACTCGAGGCCCTCGGCCAGGGCCTTTTGGTGGGCGTTCCACAACAGTTCGCGCCGAAAGCCCTGGGGGGTCTGCACCAGCCGGTAGTGTTCGCGGGGAATCACCGCACCGTATTCACCGGACGCTTCCTGCACCAGCGTATCGGGCACCGGCACCGCCAGGGTGGCCGCCCCGGAGCCTCGTACCGCGTCCAGCAGGCGCTCCACGGCGGCCCGCACCACAAAGGGCCGGGCCACGTCGTGCACCAGCACCACTTCGCCCGTAGCGGCCTGTACCAGATTGAACACGCTTTGCTGGCGGGTCTTGCCACCCCAGACTGTTTTGATGCCAGGCACATCCAGATTACGCCCTGGGGGCAGCGCTACTACCAGCTCGTCGGCCCAGGCGAACCCCTCGAGGGCCCAGTCCAGGAGGGTTTTGCCGCCGACCTCGAGAAACGCTTTGGGCCCCCGCCCGATTCGCTCACCCGAACCGGCAGCAGGCAACAGTACCGAAACCTTCACGCCTGGCATCGTACCGCAATTGGGCAGAAGCGCATGCAGGCTGCCGAAAAAGTCTGCTCAAACATCGCCATCGGGCCATAACGCCGCGTGGTATTCTCTGGGGCGTGACCGTTTTTGAGGCCTTCATCCTGGGGCTCTTAGAGGGCCTGACCGAGTTCTTGCCCATCTCCTCCACCGGCCACCTGACCCTGGCCGCCCATCTGCTCAAGCTCGACATCGAAAACGACCCCTTCATCAAGAGCTTCATCATCGTGATTCAGCTTGGGGCCATCCTGGCCGTGCTGGCGCTGTACTTCAAGCGCTTCTTGCGGGATATGGAAGTGTGGAAGCGCATCATCGTGGCCTTCATTCCCACCGGCATCCTGGGGTTCTTGCTGGCCGATGTGATCGAAAATGTATTCCTGGGCAACGACCTGATTGTGGTGGTGAACCTGATTGGGGTGGGGGTTCTTTTACTCTTTGTGGATCGCTGGCTACAGCACCACAAGCGCTACGACGATGTGAACCAGATGCCCGTACCTCAGGCGGTGTTGATCGGCCTGTTTCAGGCCGTGGCCATGATGCCGGGGGTCTCGCGCAGTGGGGCCACCATTGTGGGGGGCATGGCCCTGGGGATGTCGCGCAAGGCAGCCGCCGAGTTTTCCTTCATTCTGGCCGTGCCCACCATGCTCTCGGCCACCGGGTTCTCGCTGCTGCGCAACCTGAGCGAGTTTAGAGCCGATAGCTGGGGGCTTCTTGCGGTGGGCTTCCTCACGGCTTTTGGGGCAGCTGCCCTGACCGTGCGCTGGCTCTTGGGCTTTGTCAGCCGCAATAGCTTTGTGCCCTTTGCCGTCTACCGCATCATCATCGGTGTGGTGTACGCGGTGTTCTTCCTGCGCTAATCGAGCTCGAGTTCCACTATCTCCTTCCAGCGCGGTGCCCTGGGGTAATCCAGGCCAAACAAGTCCAGGATGCGCTGGGTGATAAAGGCCAGCAGGTCGTCTATTTGCCGGGGCTTGTGATAAAAACCCGGTGCGGCTGGCAGGATGGTGGCTCCGGCCTGGGCGGCCTTGACCATGGCCTCGAGGCTAGGCAAAGGCAGGGGCGCCTCGCGCGGCACCAGCACCAGGGGGCGGCGTTCTTTCAGGGTGACGTAGGCCGCACGGGTCAGCAGGTTGTCGGCCAGGCCATAAGCCACTTTGGAAAGGGTGGTCGCACTACAGGGCACAATCACCATCCCCACGGTGCGAAAGCTGCCCGAAGCTACCGCCGCGCCCAGGTCGCTGCTGCGGTGTACCACGTGGGCCAGGGCTTCCACCGCCTCCACGCTTTGCTCGGCTTCCTCCACCAGCACCCGCTTGGCCCCCTGGGTCATCACCAGGTGGGTTTCCAGGCCCGGAATCTGGCGCAGGGTTTGCAGCAGGTCGAGGGCATAGGGCATCCCGGAAGCCCCCGAGAGCCCCACCACCAGACGCTTGGGTACGCTCATGGGCCAAGTGTACTGGCTGGCCAGGCTTGCAAATGCAGCACGGGCCGCAGGTAGGCCGCGCCACCAAGTTTATACGAACCTCTTGACTTCTCCCCTGGGCGGGAGAAGATGGCGACACCCCGCCAATACTCATTACGATTCATGACAGCAACACCATTGACTGTACCTGGGGTATCGCCGGATGAGGGGGAATGGAGACGCCTCACAAAGACAACCATCCACGTGAAGTATGTATCACTCCTTCCATGTCGAGGAGATTGGGTGGGGTTGCAACTTAGCGATGAGCAACTTGCTCTGTTGCAAAGTTCCCTCGATGTAGCAAGCCGACTAACGGTAGGCGTTGTAGACCAACGCCTTGACCCGGCACTCCCGCATCTGCAGGCGGGGTTTGCGAGAACGCACCCCCTCGCCGAACT
>NZ_JAGDFV010000039.1 GCF_017497985.1 Meiothermus sp. CFH 77666 | reverse complement strand
AGAACAAGCTGGGTTCGGCCAGAAAATGTACGACCAAAGCTTGGTACTGGAGTAGTCGTCGCTGCAAACGGGTGCGTTCAGGTAGATGGGGGAAGCAGTCACCCAGGTTGGCGACCAGCCACAGGTAGAACCGGCGGAATGAGCCGCCTTTGAGGCTGAACATCAGCCCGATGGTGACCAACTCACTAAGGCTGAGCTTGGCTTGTTGATGTTCATGCTGTTCAGCCTTCGAACGCAGGGCATCGTCTACCCCAACGTACATCACCAAAGCAACGTCTTCCAGCGATAGAATGCATCTCGGGTCTGGCCGCATACACCAGACCCTATTCCTTTCTCCCGCTACTTTTCAACTAGCACCAGTGATTAGCTAAAAACCGCAGACCCTCGATGTTGGTTAACCTGTAAACCCCCACAACACTCATCTTTGGCTTTCAGCCTTGGTCTTTGGGCTTTTGGCCCTTGTAAGCTATGCACCATGAGCATTGTTGTGGTGGGCAGCATCAACATGGACTTGGTGGTGAGGGTCAAGCGGCATCCGGTTCCGGGCGAAACCCTGTTGGGCTCAGACTACGAGACCCACCACGGCGGTAAAGGCGCCAATCAGGCCGTGGCCGCAGCACGCATGCTGGGCCGCCCTCAGACACCAGGCAAGGGAGGCCTGGCAGCAGCCCAAAGTGCAGGGGTGCGGATGATTGGGCGGGTGGGACAGGATGAGTTTGGCAACCAGCTCCGCAATGCGCTCAAGCGTGAGGGCATCAACGTGAACGCCACCATTCCCATTGCGGCCCCCACCGGTGTGGCCTTTATTGCGGTGAACGACCAGGGGCAAAACACCATCATCGTCTCGCCGGGGGCCAACCACCGCCTGCGGCCCGAGAATCTCTCTCCGGCGGAGTTCGAGGGCGCCCAGGTGGTGGTGCTACAGCTCGAGATTCCCCTCGATACCGTGCGAAAAGCTGCCGAGCTGGGCAAACAAGCCGGAGCAAAGGTCATCCTGAACGCTGCACCCGCACAAAAACTGCCCGATAAACTGCTCGAGTCTGTAGATATCCTGGTGGTCAACGAAAGCGAAGCCCTGGGCTTGACCGGGGTCTTGCCCGACTCGCCCGAAATGGCCCTCGAGGTTGCCAGGGTACTATCGGAGAAAACCCCGACCGTGGTGATTACCCTGGGCGAGCAAGGAGCCGTATGGGTTGGGCCGGAGGGTTCGGGCCATCAGCCGGTTCTTAAGGTTGAAGTGTTAGACACCACCGGCGCCGGGGATGCCTTTATCGGTGCGCTGGCCACCGCCATCTGCGAAGGGAAGGCCCTGCCCCAGGCTGTCCAGCGCGGCTGCGTGGCCGGGGCACTGGCAGCCACCAGGGTCGGTGCCCAGTCCTCGCTGCCCTGGCGTGAAGATGTGAACGCGAGGCTCGAGTCCTGAGTAAAGCCTATAGTCCGACCCTGCCCCCTGAATTTTTTGATAGGCTGTTAGCCGTGTTGTTATCGGTGTACCACCTGACAGAGTATTTCTACCCCGATGAAGCGCGGGACTCTTTCAATGAGCTGTGGCTCTATCCGGTAGACGACCACCGCCAGGGGCTCCTGGAGTTTCGCCTGAACATCGAACCCGATTCAATGCCCCGTAGCCGACAGGATTATTTTCATAACCGGGTCTACGATTTTCATGTCACCAAGCCACACAAGCAACTGCGGGTAGAAATGCAGGCCAAAGTAGTCACATTTGCGGTTCCAAAACCGGGCGTGGTGCCGGTACAGGTTTTGAGCGGTCTAGAATCTCGTTTTTTTGAATTTCTAGCGCCCACCCCCCGTGTACCCCTGCACTACAACTGGCTCGAGCTGTTGGAGTTGCGCCGCCCCAGCCCCCGCGAAGACCTGCACGGCTACCTGCTGGAAGTCACCGAACACCTTAATCGCTTTTTCAACTACGACACCAAAGCCACCCAGGTAGACACCCCCCTGATCCAGTTTGTCGAGGGCCGGGCCGGGGTTTGCCAGGATTATGCCCAGGCCATGCTGGCCGTGCTGCGCAGTGTGGGCATTCCCGCCCGTTACGTTTCGGGGTATCTGGCTACGGGGGTGGGTTCGGAGGGTAGCCATGCCTGGGTTGAAGCCTTTGTGCCCGGTTCGGGCTGGTATGGCTACGACCCCACCAACAACTCCATCGTCACCGAACAGTACGTCAAAAAAGCCCACGGGCGCGACTACGACGACTGCCCACCCCTCAAAGGGCTGCGCCGGGGTGGGGGCAAGGAAAGCCTGAATGTGCTGGTCAAGGTGGAGGCTTTGCAAACACCGCTCGCCAAGAGCTAACGCCTGTATTCGGTTTAGAGATGAATCCAGACTGCGCCGGAAAATCATGCTCCGGGCGCAATACCCGAGTGATTTTCGATCGTCCCAGTAGCCAAAACAGGGGTTTTGTCCACATTCTGGATGGTGTCCCATGCGCCCCCTAGAGGGCCGTTCTCGGTATGTTTTTTTCAGTCATTCAGAACGGAGCGATAAACCTGATGCGCTAGCGTCCGCTTGCATCAGTAGCCAAAATACACCTGGCTCAGTTCCGCATGAATGTTGGCCAGTTCTTCCAGCAACTCCTCCAGATCGGGATCGCGCTTTTTGAAGACCTGGTTGGCGTTTTCCAGATATTCCAGCGTGGCGGAGAGCTTGCCCACCTTGCGGACGGCTTCCCTACCGACCCCGTCGCTGTGGCGACGCACCGCCTCGGCAGCCCGCTTGAGGCCATCCACACTGAAGCGCACACTGCGGGGAAAGTCGCTGTTCAAAAGCAGAAACTCGCCGATGCGGGGCAGCTCGAGGGTATTGTGATTAACCTTGCGGTAGGCTTCCAGCGCCCCTACGCTGCGCAAGAGGGAGCGGTTGAAGTGGTTCTGAATCTCGGCCTCCCTGGACATCTCACCCCCACCAATGTACGCCTGCAACACCCGCAGCATGTTATCCGAACGCTCGAGGTAGCGCCCCAAGCGCATAAAGTAAAAGCCGAGATCGCGCGGCAGGGTTGCCTCGGCAATGCCCATCATCTGGTGGCTGGCTTCCCGCACCGTTACACAGTATTCGTGCAAACTCTCCTGGGCCATCACCTGCTCGGTGTTGTGATAGCACTGGTTATAAAGCCGGTTGACTTCCTCCCAAATCTCCAGGTTCAGATGGAATCGGGTGGTACGGGCGTTCTCCCGCACCCGCCAGACACAACTGCGAATACTGCTGGGATTTTGCAAGTCGAAAGCCAGCCACTGCACCACGGTTTCTTCGGTGGGCTCGAGGTTTTCCACCTCCAATGCCCGCAGAATGCGCCCCCACCAGCCAGGCGCAATGCCCTCTACTGGGGCTTCGGCCACCGCGTAGTAATTCACGTCCAGCAACCGCGCGGTATTCTCGGCTCGTTCAATGTAACGGCCCAGCCAGTACAGGTTTTCAGCGATTCGACTCAGCATCACGACTCCGTTTGGTGGGAACACGGCAACAAAAGGCGCCAGGGCAAAACAGCAATAGGCCTGTGGAAACTTTTCTCCCAACTCTGCAGCTCACCCTTCATGAAAGCACCCATGTATCCTTCGACCCCCCACCCTGCGACGAGTTCACCACCAGCGAACCCCGTCGCAGCGCAACCCTGGTGAGCCCACCCGGCAACACCTTAATGCTTTCCCCTACCAGCACGAAGGGGCGCAGGTCAATGTGGCGCGGCTCGAAAGTTTGGGTATCCTCGGCAAAGGTGGGACTGGTCGAAAGCCCCACCACCGGCTGGGCCACAAAATTGTGCGGCTCGGCCCGCACTTTCTCTACAAACTCGGCCACTTCCGCTTTGCTGGCGTGTGGCCCGATGAGCATTCCATACCCCCCCGACTGATCCACTTTCTTGATCACCAGTTCGGCGGCGTGCGAGAGAATGTAGTCGGCTCCATCGGGCTCAGCCCCGATGTAGGTCTCGACATTCGGCAGAATGGGCTCCTGGTTCAGGTAATACTTGATGATGCGCGGCACATAGGCATACAGCGCCTTGTCGTCGGCCACCCCATTACCGATGGCATTGGCCAGCGCCACCCGGCCTTCACGGTAGACCTTGACCAGCCCCGGCACCCCCAGCACCGAGTCGGGCCGAAAAACAGTGGGATCCAAAAAGTCATCGTCTATACGGCGGTAGATCACATCCACCTGCTGCCGACCCGCCGTGGTACGCATCCAGACCCGCCCTTCGTCCACAAACAAATCCGAGCCCTCTACCAGCTCCACCCCCATCTGCTGCGCCAGGAACATGTGCTCAAAGTAGGCGCTGTTAAAGGGGCCTGGCGTCAGCACCACCACACAGGGCTCGGCCACATCGCGGGGTGACAAGCTCTTGAGGGTGCTGAGCAGCATATCGGGGTAGTCCTCGACCAGGCGAACCCTGGCTTTGGACAGCAGTTGGGGAAACGCCCGGCTCATCACCCGACGGTTGGAAAGCACATACGAAACCCCCGAGGGGGTTCGCAGGTTGTCTTCCAAGACCCGGTACTGCCCCTTCTCATCGCGCACCAGGTCAATCCCGGCCACGTGGGTAAAGGCCGCATGCGGCAGCTTGACTCCGTGGACTTGCCGATAGTACTGCGGATGGTTGAGCACCAGCCCTGGCGGCAGCACATTATCGGAGAGAATATGCTGCCCATTGTATATGTCGTTCAGGAATAAGTTGAGCGCTTTGACCCGCTGAATGAGCCCCTGTTCCACTACCCGCCACTCCGAAGCAGGAATAACCCTTGGAAGAATATCCAGCGGAAAAGGCCGCTCGGCAGCCGAGGAGTCGCCATAGACCTGGAAGGTGATGCCCTGGTTGCGGAAAGCCAGTTCGGTCAGGGCCCGACGACGCTGGAAGTCCTCGAGCCCCAGCTCATTGAAGCGATGAACCACCTCGACATAATGGTTACGCGGCCTCCCATTGGCATCGAATACCTCGTCAAATACTGGGCTCCGATACCCCGTAAACCAACCCTCTACCTGCTTCATGCAGGGATTATATCGTTTGATGAATATTTATCCAGATGGGGCGAATAAGAAAGCCCCCCAGGGGGGACTTTTTATAGGCTGGCTTGGCAGTTAGTTTAGTTGAGGCTTTCGCCTACAGTCTCTTCAAACAGCTTGCGGGCTTCGTCCAGGCTGATATCCATCACCTGGGAAATTTCCTCGGCCAGCAGATGCATGGCCCGGCGCAAAGCCTGGCGGTCAAGGTCGGGCAGGCCCTTCTCGAGTTCCCAGGCCCTGAGCTGGCCGGCCAGGGTGGCAATACGGAAGGGATCGCCGTCGGCCAGAATCTCGGTGGTCTTGCGGTGGCGGGCTGCCCATTGACGGGGCAGGGGCAGGCGGCCCTCGCGCAGTAGAGCCAGAATTTCATTTACCTGATCCGGCGACAAGGCCCGACGCAGACGGGTGGTTTGCGGAGCTTCTACAGGCACATAGGCCTTGGAACGCGTTCCGGGAAAGTCCACTTGATAATAGCTTTTGTCCGAACCAGCAACCGAACGCTGGGCGATCCCCGCCACCACACCTACACCATACGGCGGCAACACAACCTTATCTCCTGGACGGTATTCGCTCACAACGCCACTCCTTTCAACAACACCCCAAGCAAGTGCTCGAGGTAGGCTTCCCGTGGAAACTCGAGCTGCGGGTTGCAGGCCAGGGCCGCGATACTGGCAGCAGTCAGGCTGGTATCCAGTTCGGCGCGAACCTCTCCTCTGGCCTTGCCGTCCTGCACCAGCTTTTCCAGCAAATGCTGGTAATGTTCGTGCATGCCCTTGAGCCAGTCGGCGGTATCCACAGGATGGGCCTCCCGTGCTACCGCTGCCCACAAACCACGCCACTCCTCTACCCAGTCAATCCGAAGCCGCAACACCTCGGCCAGTCGGTCACGGAAGGAGCCACTACGGTTCACCACTTCTTCTACTTTTCGGTAGTAGGAGAAGGTGTGGTGTTCCACCAGCGCCTTCAGCAGATCTTGTTTATCCTGGAAATAAAGATAAACCGTGCCTTTGCCGACTTCGGCTTCCCTGGCTACTTCCTCGACTTTTAGGCCCGACAACCCCCGGTCTCTTAAGACTCGGATGGTTGCCTCGAGGATCACTTCGCGTTTGGGGGCAGTCCGAGCCTCCACGGTCACGGCTACAAAGTGTAGCAGAACCCCAGGAGGTATAGATGAGACCGATCCCCTGAGGTATTTTGGTTCTATCCAATACTGCCGTCCCTAACTTGGTTTCTCGAGATTGGTTAAATATCACCTGGTCATATGGAGTAGATTTTCGATTTTCTACTATCACCAGGAAATTAACAGATATTCTGATAAAGACAAAATAATCGGGAACGCTTCGCAAAATTATGCATAAGGCAAGGGCGTGCAACCACTATCACAACAGCCCTCCCCTGGTTCTCTGGCTTTTACCGAAAATGTTCGCTTGCGACCCTTCTAGCTGTCCAAAACCGTAAACTACGCAGGTGCCCTCAGGTCGTGTTCACGAAGCTATCAATGTCGGCGTGTTGGGACTGGCCTCCGCTGCCTACTGGGCCTACCAAAAGGAAGTTGCCATCTCCCAACCTGTCGCAGTGGCCTTTGTTAGCAGCTTTTTGGTTGGAACTTTCCTGATTACCCCCGACCTGGACCTGGCCGAACAACAGGTGCGGGCCAAGGGGCGCTGGGGTTGGCTGGGCTGGCTTTGGGTTCCCTACGGCTGGATGTTTGCCCACCGGGGGCTTTCACACACCTGGATTGTGGGGCCCTTAACGCGCCTGCTGTACCTGGGTGCGATGGGGGTGGTGCTGTACTGGGTCATTACCGCCATCGCGGGCTACGTGGGCCTCAACTTCAACCTGCAAGCCCAGCTCAAAGCACCGCCCCAGGAAATCGTGTGGGCACTGGTGTTAGGGTATTATGCCTCGCAGTGGCTGCACCTGATCGCCGATGGCATCTGGCCCGATTCAGGCGGCCTGCTACGATCGGGCAAGCGCCGCCGGTAGGCCCCAGTCAGTGTATATTTGCCACTGTACCCGCACAGCTCGGCAACACCCTGGGCCGAGACCCTCGTCATCTATTTTGAAATCCAGCCTAGGGGGTAGATTCAGCATGAATAGTGCGAAATTTTGGGTGGATTATCTGGGGTTAGAACCGCACCCGGAGGGGGGGTTCTACCGTCAAACCTACATCGCCAGCGAGGCCATCGCCGAGCCCCACCTGCCCCACCGCTACAAGGGCCAAAGGCCCTTTTCGACTGCCATCTACTTTTTACTGGAACACCCAGATTTTTCGGCCTTTCATCGGCTGGGGAGCGACGAGGTCTGGCACTTCTACACCGGTCACCCACTGACCCTCTGGCTGATTTCGCCCCAGGGAGAGCTTTCATATCTGCATCTGGGCCCAAAGCCCCACCAGGGGCAAACCTTTCAGGGAGTTGTTCCTGCGGGTTACTGGTTTGCGGCCAGCCTGGATGTACCCGGGACCTTTGCCCTGGTAGGCTGCACCATGGCCCCCGGTTTTGACTTTGCCGACTTTGAGCTGGCCCAACAAGCGGAGCTCATCCGGCAATTTCCCCAGCACCGCGACCTGATCGAGAGGCTGGCCAGGTGAGTTTTACCGAAGGTGAGATGCATAGGTGGCTCGAGGGAGCAAAGCTCCGTTTGGGGGCTTCCAGCCAGCAGTTCTGGTCAAGAAAGGATTGATGCGGTGAATGCGATGCCCCCCAGACCGGACAACCTGCCCCTGGCCAGACTCGCCATCTACCTGACTTTTTTTGTTTGTGGCTTCATTCTGGCAGCCTGGGTTTCGCGCATTCCGGCCATCAAGCAAAGCCTGGGCCTCAATACCGGTGAGCTGGGGTTGGTGCTGTTGGGCGCACCGGTGGGGTTGGTGCTGGCCATGCCCCTCACCGGCTGGCTGATTGCCCACCTGGGCAGCCGCCCGGTACTGACCTTCGCTGCTTTGAGCAACTGCTTTTCGCTACCGCTACTGGCCCTGGCCCCCAGTGGCTGGACGCTGGCCCTGGCGCTTTTCGTGTTTGGCTTCGCCAACGCGGCCATGGACATCTCTATGAACGCCCAGGCCGTGGAAGCCGAAAGGCGCTACGCAAGGCCCATTATGTCCAGCTTCCACGCGCTCTTTAGCCTGGGGGGCCTGCTTGGGGCTGCCCTGGGCGGTGCAGCCGCCGCTGCGGGGATGGGGCCGCTCCCTTTTTTCATTTGGATGGCGGTGGCCTCAGCGCTGGGGATGCTCTGGGCTTCCCGGCATTTGTTTGAGGTTCGGCCTGCCTCGAGCGGGCCACGCTTTGTCTGGCCCAAAGGTGTGCTTCTGGGCCTGGGTTTGATCGTATTCTGCACTGGCCTGGGTGAGGGTGCTGTGGGCGACTGGAGCGCGGTCTTTATGAAGCAGGTGATTGGCAGTAGCGAGGCCGTGGCGGCGCTGGCTTTCTCGGCGTTCTCGGTGGCTATGGTGGTGGGGCGCCTGACCGGCGATGCCCTCACCCATCGCTTCGGCCCGGTGGCCCTGGCCCGAGGAGGCGGTCTGCTGGCTGCGGCGGGCTTCATCACAACACTGTTAGCTGCCCGCCCAGAGGTGGCCTTGCTGGGCTTTGTGATGATTGGGCTGGGCTACTGCACCCTGTTCCCCCTGGCTTTTAGCGCGGCAGGGCGTGTACCGGGGGTGCAACCCGGAGTTGCGCTGGCCTCGGTAGCGACCCTGGGCTATCTGGGCTTTCTGGCAGGGCCGCCGGTGATCGGGTTGATTGCCCACGCCACCTCGCTGCGGGTGTCGTTTGCCCTGGTAGCGGGGCTGGCAGTGGTGATTACTCTGCTGGCAGGACTGCTGCAACCCAGAACAGGCCAGGTCATCAATCGGTGATAGGTTTTACAGCCCAGCAGCTTAGCGTTGTGCGCTAAGAGTTTAGTTGCGGTCATGCCAGTGTTGGCTTTCAGCCCTCGGCTTTGGGCTTTCGCCCTTTCTCTGCGGGTTGTCCGCATTCCCCTCGAGGGCCTCCAGGGTCTGCCAGTTGCGGTTCACAAGGAGGGGCAGCGGATTAATCACCCGGTCTTCCAGCCGCCACCAGCTCCCATACACCCCAAAGTGCAGATGCGGCGGCGTGGTGCGGGCATTGCCGGTGTTGCCCACATAACCCAGCAGGGTCTGGGGGGTCACCAGGTTGCCTGGTTGAAGTCCATCGGCATGCCGGTCGAGGTGGGCGTAGTAGTAACGCCGCCCTCCTGGCCCCAAGACCATCACGTAGAGCCCACCCAGCTGCCCATAACCCATTCGGATGACCAGGCCGTTGGTGGCCGAGTAGACGGGCGTTCCCCTGGGGGCAAAGATGTCCTGGCCTTCGTGCAAGCGCCCACCGGGGCGGGGCGCCATAAAGGTATCGGTCACCTGGCGCACCCGCACCTTCCGCACCGGCATCAGGAGTTCGCTGTCGAGGGGCTGGGCCAGCAGGCGGGCGTAGTCGTCCCAGTGCGTCCAGCCGGTTCCAGGGCTTTCGTTGGGCGCTTGGCTTCCAGGATTGGGCTGGCTCGAGCGCGGCCATGCGCAGGCGCTCAGGACGAATAAGAGCAACAGAACCAGGCCTTTGTTCACGAAGGGTGGGCTCCTTATTGCCCTGCCAGGGTTTGCCAGTTGCGGTCACGCAGCAGGGGGAGGGGGTCGAGGGCGCGGTAGTCGCAGGTTTCGCGCCCGCCTTCGTAGATGCCAAAGTGCAGGTGGGGCGGCGTACCTCGAGCGATGCCGGTATTGCCCACGTAGCCCAGCAGGGTTTGGGGGGTCACCCAGTCCCCTTCCCGCAGGTCTGGCGCGAAGCGGTCAAAGTGAGCGTAGTAGTAGCGCTTCTCACCCGCCCCCAGCACGAAAATTTGCAACCCCCCCACCGGGCCATAGGCCATACGCACCACAAAGCCTTCCGTAGCCGAATAGACCGGGGTACCCCGCCGGGCGAAAATGTCCTGCCCTTCATGGCGGCGGCCCCCGGGGCGAATGGCCCCGAAGCTATCCCAGATCTGCCGCACCCGAACCCCCTGCACGGGCATCAGCAAAGCTGCATCGGGTTCACCCAGCAGATGCGGGGCCAGCCTTGAAATGCGTTCCCGATAGCCCGGCCATTCTTCCCACTTGGACTGCTCACTGGGGTTTCGTGGAGGTGGGGCCGGATTGCACTCACCCACCTCGCGAACATAGGGCTGGGTAGGGATATAACGCAACTTCTGCGCCAGAACCAGTGAAAACAAGAGAGTGGAAGCCGCAATCCAGATAATCCAGTGCACCCTTGTAGCTTGGCGCATCGGCTTGAAAGATAGGTTAGAAGCCGCAAAAAGACCCCCGACCAAAGCCGGGGTCTGATCCAGACCGATTTTATTGTGCCACAGCCTCTTTGGCCTTCTGCTTCTTGGCCACCTGCTCGGCTACCCAGGCGTAGGTGCGCTCCATCCCCTCGCGCAGCGGGCGGTGAGGGGCCCAGCCCAGCTTCTCGCGTATGCGGGTATTGTCGGAATTGCGCCCTTGCACCCCTACCGGGCCTGGTACGTTGCGGATGCTCAGGTTTTTACCGGAAATTTCGATGGTCAGCCGGGCCAGGTCGTTGATGCTGATCATCTCTTCTGAACCGATGTTCAGGGGGCCGATGTAGTCACTTCGCATGAAGCGCTCTACTGCCTCGAGGCACTCGTCAATGTACAAAAACGAACGTGTCTGCGTGCCGGGGCCCCACACCTCAATCACGCCGCCGTCTGGGGTCTCAGCCACTTTCCGACACATGGCCGCCGGAGCCTTCTCTCGGCCCCCTTCCCAGGTACCCTCGGGGCCGAAAATGTTGTGGAAGCGGGCCACCCGCACATCCATACCATAGTTGCGGTGGTAGGCGAAGTAGAGGCGTTCGCTAAAGAGTTTCTCCCATCCGTACTCGCTATCGGGCATAGCCGGATAGGCCGAGTCCTCGGCGGTAACGGGCTTAGAGGGGTCGAGCTGGTTGTATTCGGGGTACATGCAGGCTGAAGAGGAGTAAAAGACCTTCCCCACCCCCTTGTGGCGCAGCTCCTCCAGTACGTTCAGGTTGATCAGGGCCGAGTTATGCATAATGGCGGCATCGTTCTCGCCGGTAAAAACAAAACCGGCGCCCCCCATATCGGCGGCCAGCTGGTAAACCTCGTCGAACTTGCGGTCAATGACTTCGGCTACCAGGCGGGGGTCGCGCAGATCGCCTACCACAAATTCGTCGGCAGGGCTTTCCGAGTACTCGTGGCGTTTGAGGTCTACCCCCCGCACCCAGTAGCCCTGGGCTTTGAGTTTCTTGACCAAATGCCCACCAATAAATCCACCTGCACCGCAAACGAGAGCTGTTTTCATGCTTTTCCTCCTCAGGCATCTAACTTGTAGCGACGCAGGCCTAGCATTTGCATCAGCACTGCCATCACGAACTTGGGATTGTTTTGCAAATAGCGTCGGGCCAGCCGCTTGGGCTCTGTAACCATGCGAAAAAACCACTCCAGCCCGCTCCGCTGCATCCAGCGCGGGGCCTGTGGCTTGAGACCTGCGTGAAAGTCGAAGGCGGCCCCCACCCCAATCATGACCGGCGCCTGCACTTTGCCCAGGTGGGCGGCCATCCAGCGCTCTTGTTTGGGGGTGCTGAGGCCCACCCAGACAATATCGGGCCGAGCCGCGTTAATCCGGGCCACAATGGCGGCGTCCTCCTCGGGGGTCAGGGGGCGAAAGGGGGGGGAATAGGTACCCACCACCTGCAAGCCCGGAAACTTCTCCTGGAGTTTGTCGCGCAGCAGCTCGGGTACACCTTCGCTGCCACCATAGAAGAAATGGCGGTATCCCTTCTGCAAAGAAGCCTCGCAAACGGCCAGCATCAGATCGGGGCCGTACACCCGGTCTACGTGCTTGTGCCCGGCCAGGCGGCTCATCCAGACCATCGGCATGCCATCGGGCGTGACCAGCCCCGCCTGGTTGTGGATTTTGCGTAGTTCGGGGTCGGCCTGGCTTTCCATAACCCCGTGTACCCCGGTGATGCAGACGTAGGTGCGGTGTTGTTGCCGAATCCAGGCGTCCAGAACCTCGAGGGCCATTGGAATATTGATGGCGCTGATACCCACCCCCAGCACATTGGTTCGCTCGATCTTCAATTTCCCGACCTCCATTCAATAGGCTCCCTTGGCGCCCAGCACAGCCATCACGGTGCGAAACAGCAGATATACGTCCAGCCACGGCGACCAGTTGCGGATGTAGTAGGTATCGAGCTCCTCTTGCAGTTTGAGGTCACTGTCGGAGCGGGCCAGCACCTGCCAGAAGCCGGTTATGCCCGGCAGCACACTGTGACGCAGTTCGCGGAACTCGGGCGAGAAACGCTCGAGGTGATACGCCGGAAACGGACGCGGCCCCACCAGGCTCATCTCCCCGCGCACCACGTTGTAAAGCTGCGGGAGTTCGTCCAGGCTGGTCTTGCGGAGGAAGTAACCCACGCCGGGCAGAATACGCGGGTCTCGTTTGAGCTTAAAAGAGCGCTCCCATTCAGCTCTGGCCTCAGGGTTTTCGGCCAGGTGACACTCGAGGCGCTGGTCTGCATCGGGGTACATGGTGCGCAGCTTGAGGATGTTGATGGGCTTGCCTTTCAGGCCTTCTCGAGTCTGGGTGAAGTAGGGCGAACCCGGACTGACCAGACGCACCCACAAAGCCAGCAACCATATCAGGGGCAGGCTGAGCACGAAGAGTGGCCAGCCCAGCAGTCGATCCATCCACCATTTCATAGCGCGGTTCCGGGGCAGGAGCAAATTTTTACGAACCGCCACGCCATGAATCCGGCCCAGGCTTCGCACGGAGAACCAGTCAATGGTGGGCTCGCCCAGATCCGGTATGACCGTGACATGAAGAAACGGCAGCCGGTGCACCAGTTCCTTGAGTTTGGCCCGGCCAATGCTGGAGATGGCCACCAGCGCTTCCTGTACCCCTTGCTCGCGCACCTGCTCGGCCAGGTTGAGCGGGCCTACCACGGGAACCCCCTCAATGACCCGGCCTTGTTTTTGAGGGTCGTCGTCTAAAAAGGCCACCGGCACCATCCCCAGGTAGCGCTCCTGGCGGAGGGCTCGAGCCACCATTGCCCCAATCAGACCAGCGCCTAAAATCACCACCGGATAACCCCACCAGCCCGCTCGAATCAGGAGCTCTCGGGCCAGCGCATTCAAGAGAGGTACCAGCAAGACAGCAAACATGCCCGCAATGAGCACCAGGCCCACCGAGGCTCGGCTGGCCGGCAAAATGGCAAAAACCACCGCCGTGAGGGCAAACAGCAGAACGGTAATCAGGAAGGTGCGACGCATTCGTTCGACGGGATGAATGCCATAGCCGGGATACAGTGCCCAGAACAGAAAGCCGAGCGGGAAGGCGGCGAGTATCAGGCCCAGAAGGGTATAATCGTTCCAGGTCAAGGAATGTGGCCAAAACCCTGAGAGAACCCCCCGCACGAGCACAGCTAGGCCCAGCGAAAGTTCGAGTGCCAATACATCTGTAAGCCACAAAATCAGCGGCACCGACACAGAGGTTCGTTTTCCCAATCCAGCGCCAGCACGCTGGCTGTCTTCTTGTGAAACTGCCCAAGAACCGCCGTGCTGTGCCATAATCTCCTTTCGTAGCAATTTTACCCAGGTGCAAAAACCCTCACGTAGATCACAGTGAGATATAGATAATCGTAGAGGATTAGTGTCAGTATGCCATGCAAAATGCGACGCGATTAACGAAGTAACGACCACATAACGCCGGTTGGATATAAACGCAAAGGATGGCCTTTTTCAAAAGAGTTGCCCCTGAAACTGTTTATTCAATAAAAAAGCTTATACGGATACACTTATTACGATAGCGTTAAAGGCAACATCACGGCCCCGACTTGCCATCTGATGCAGGCCGAATCTGGTGAATTTTCGTTCCTTGCACATACACAGACGGTTAGCTCCAAGCCTTGCCCAAGACCCTCCCCCACCCTACCTACAAGGCAAGGAGGAGGCTCGAGGTCTATACCTCCTAGACTAGAAATCGGGAGGTGTACGAATATCACGTCGGTGTATTTGATACTGAAATAGAACCTCACAGCGCTTCCAACACCACCAACTTTCCGCCCCTCGGAAAGAGTGTGTACACTGTGATGCGGCATGAATGTATTGTCTTTATGCGACAACCAGGAGACTCTATGGGCAAACGGGTAGTGCTGGCCTTTGGCACCCGCCCCGAGGCTATCAAGATGGCCCCGGTGATCTTTGCTATGCGCAAGCAGGCGGGCATCGAGACCATCGTGCTCTCAACCGGGCAGCACCGCACCCAGCTCGAGGATGCCTTGCGGGTTTTTGACATTGTGCCCGATGCCGACCTACAGGTAATGACCGACCGCCAGACCTTACCCGCCCTGATGGGGCGCATCGTGCCCGCCGCAGCCAAAAAACTCAAGGAATTGCGGGCCGACTACGTGATGGTACACGGCGATACCCTGACCACCTTCGCGGTAACCCTGGCGGCTTTCTTCGAGCAGGTTCCAGTGGCCCACGTGGAGGCTGGCCTGCGCAGCTTCAACATGCAGGAACCTTTTCCTGAAGAGGCCAACCGCCGCCTGACCGACGTACTCACCGACCTGGACTTGCCCCCCACCCCCACCTCCAAGGAAAACCTGTTGCGCGAGGGCAAGCCCGCACAAAACATCATCGTGACCGGCCAGACCGAGGTAGATGCTGTGCTGTATGCCAGTGAGCGCGGCACCCCCCCACCCTTACCCGAAGACAAGCGCATCGTGGGCGTGACCATGCACCGACGGGAGAACCTCCCCTTCATGCGCGAGCTGGCGGCGGCCCTGGCACGGGCAGCCAGGGCCCACCCGGACTGCTATTTTGTGTATCCAGTGCATCTGAACCCCGCCGTGCGCGAAGCGGTCTATCCCGAACTGGAAGGGCTGCCCAACTTTGCCCTGCTCGAGCCGCTGGAATTCGGGGCGATGGCGGGTCTGATGAAGCGCTCTTGCCTGCTGATTACCGACTCTGGCGGCGTGCAGGAGAGCGGGGCTACCCTGGGGGTGCCGGTGGTGGTGCTCCGCAACGTCACCGAGCGGCCCGAGGGGCTGGCAGTAGGAGCCCTGAAGCTGGCCGGCACCGACCCCGAGCAGGTTTATGCCACCATTGACACCTTGCTCTCGGATGAGGCGGCCCTCGAGGCCATGCGCAACCGGCCCAACCCTTATGGCGATGGTAGGGCCGCCGAACGCTGTGCCCAGGGGGTGGCCTGGCGTTTGGGGCTAGGGGAACGTCCGGCGGATTGGCCGGGCCCCGTTCAGCTAACGAAGTAGCCGAAAGCCCAAGGCTAAAGCTAAAAGCCAGGCTTTTATCGTTTTCCCCTTTTCCTCCGCTCCCTGCGGGAGAGGGTGGCGACTCCACAGGCACACTCGGCGCTCATTTTGCCGGTTGAGACACTGTTGATGGCAACCCAGTGTAGCTCGGTGAGGGGGCCGTAACCATTGATTCCTGGCAGATGGCAAGAGCCTGGGTTAAATGCTCAGGAGGCATATTACCCTGCGACACCCCAGACGCAATTAATGACGTCTCCGACGCTTATCTCCTATACTGCCGACGGGGTGTCGATATCTTCTGCCGCCAGGGGAGAAGGTAAGGGGCTCAGGTTGGTTTGTTGATAAGCGTAGCGCACCAGGCGGCTTTGCACTTGACCTGGGAATTCGGCCTCGGTTCCGGCCAGACGTATGAAAGGCCGGGGATGGATGCGCCCTATTAAAGCAGCGCCGACCCCATTGCCCAGCCGCCCGGGCACGACCCCTGCCAGAAGCCCCACCTCCTGGTGGGTAAGGATGGCACCCACAGCCTCGCCATACAGATAGGCCACAAAGGCCTGGCTGTGGGGGTTCTGGAGCAGCTTGCCCACTGCATGCGAGAAAGGAAATCGCCACTCGGGGGTGCGGTAGGCCTCGGTGAGGATGCGCGAGATGCTCCAGGCTTCCGACCAGGGCACCTGTTCCGTCCAGTAGGCGCGGGGGCTGGGTTTGGACTGGCAGACCTCGAAAATGGCCGAGGGCCGGTAGCCCAGGGCCAACAGCGCAGAGGCGTCCTGGCCCTCCTGCACGGTGAAAGCAGGCGGCGCCCCAATGGCACAAAAACGGGCCTCGAGCTCTTTTCGTGCGGCCTCGGCGTAACCAAAGGCGGTATTGGCCAGCAGCAGGGGGAAGTTCGGCTGGAGCAGGTAGGGAATGCCCGCTACCTCGCCGGAGTGCGCTCCGGAGGCCAGGGGGCGGTATAGCTCGTGAAGGTTAAGGGGTGCCACGGGGTGCAATCAGCCCAGCAAGGCTTCAACAAACTCGCCCGCGTCGAACGGCTGCAGGTCGTCGGCTTTCTCGCCCACGCCGATAAACTTGATGGGCACGCCCAACTCCCGCACGATGGGCACCAGCACGCCCCCCTTGGCGGTGCCGTCGAGCTTGGTTACGATGACCCCGGTCAGACCGGCGGTTTCGTTGAATTTTTTGGCCTGCTCGAGGCCGTTCTGTCCCGTAACAGCATCCAGCACCAGCCAGACCTCGGCAGGCTCGCCGGGGTCGGCCTTGGCGATGGAGCGTTTGACCTTGGCCAGCTCCTCCATCAGGTTGTGCTTGGTGTGCAGGCGGCCTGCGGTGTCTACCAGCAGCAGGTCAAGGCCCCGGGCTTTGCGGGCCGAGGCCGCATCAAACGCCAGGGCTGCGGGGTCGGAGCCTTCGGGGCCCTGGATGACCGGGATGCCAAGCCGCTCGCCCCACAGGCCAAGCTGGGCTCCCCCCGCCGCACGGAAGGTATCGCCCGCGCAGAACATCACGCTCTTGCCCTTGCTTTGGTAATACTGGCCCAGTTTGGCGATGGTGGTGGTCTTGCCCACTCCGTTCACCCCCACCATCAAAATGACCTTACCCTGGGGTTCTACGGTGGACTTTCTGGCATTTGGGTTGAAGCCGGCCTTGCGGATTTTGGCCCGGAAGCGGTCGGGCTCGAGCTGCACCGTGAGGGCTTGCTTGAGGGCTTCACGCAGGTCTTTTTTGCCCGACTGGCGCACTTCTGCCAGCACCTCCTGGGTGGCTTCAACGCCCACGTCGGCAGAAATAAGGGCGAACTCGAGTTCCTCCAGCACCTCCTCAGGGCTCTGACTCCAGGGAACCGATTTGATCAGGTTGTCACGGGTTTTGCTAAGGCCTTCCTTGAGGCGCTGAAACCAGCTCATACACCCTTAGTGTACCGCCCCGTCACTCCCCGGATCCGCAGCCCCAGGGGCTCTGCTATCATGTCGGGGTTGTATGGTTGTGCCCCCCACCCCCGAAAACCTCGAGCGTGCCGCCCAGATCATCCGCAGCGGCGGCCTGGTGGCCTTTCCCACCGAGACCGTGTATGGCCTGGGGGCCAATGCACTGGATGCCACGGCTGCGGCCAAAATCTTTGCAGCCAAAGAGCGTCCCAGCTTTGATCCCCTCATCGTTCATGTATCAGATCGGCAGATGCTACAGCAGCTGGTGCGGGAGGTTCCGGCCATGGCCGAAAAACTGATGGAGCGCTTCTGGCCCGGCCCCCTCACGCTGGTACTGCCCAGGTCGGAGCGGGTTCCGGGCATCGTGACCTCGGGGCTGCCCACGGTGGCGGTGCGGATGCCCGCTCATCCGGTCGCCCTCGAGCTGATACGGCGTGCAGGGGTGCCGGTAGCCGCGCCCAGCGCCAACCCGTTTGGCTATCTGAGCCCAACCCGGGCCGAGCACGTCGAGCGCATGCTGGGGGAACGGGTAGACCTCATCCTGGACGGCGGAAGGACAACCTATGGCGTGGAATCCACCATCGTTTTGCTAGCAGAAAGGCCCGTCCTGCTGCGTTACGGCGCGATAACGGTTGAAGCCCTCGAGGAGGCAGTGGGCTCGCTCGAGTTACAGGTAGGCGAAACGCATAAACCCCTGGTTCCCGGCCAGTTGCCACAGCACTATGCACCGCGCACGCCCATTCGCATAGCCCCTCCAGAAAGCATTCCCCAGGAGGCCCGCAAGCAAAGCGGTTACCTGGCCTTTCGGGATGTGCCCAAGGGTTTCAAGGTGGTCAAGGTACTGTCGCCAACGGGCAACATGCTGGAAGCGGCGGCCCATTTATTTGAGGCCCTGCACCAGCTTGACCGGCTGGGTTTGGAGGCCATCTATGCTGAGCCGGTGCCCGAGGAGGGGTTGGGCCGGGCTATTATGGATCGCTTGCGGCGGGCTTCCAGCACAGGCCAGACATCCTCAGTACCCTAGCAGAGGGCAATCCATTTAAAGCGAAAAGAAATTACTTTGTCCGGGACGGAAATGGCAGACTCCCGGTTCAAAATTTGCATTTTGGATTTCACAAAAGCCGTATATTGACGGATAGACAGTTGTATTGGACAGAAAATTAGGAGATTGAGTTGGAGGCGCAACCCTCGTCAAGCAACATCCTTTCTGTGCTACGCCTGCTAATCCGGGGTAAGCCGCCGGTGGAGCGGGTGGCGGGGAAGCGTTGGGGTTGGCTCGAGGGTGCTCTCCGGTACGCCGAATTCTCGGGTTTGGTGATTGTGGAGCTGCCTGGAGGCGAGCTGGCCAGGCTGCTCTACCACCAGGGCACACTGATCTATCTGGCCTGGAAAGAGCACTCCCCCAGCCAGGTAGCAGCAAAAATTCAACAGACCGCCCTGCAGGCCACTTTTTCGGTCTACCCGTTCGACGAAGCCCGCCAAACCCTGGCCCTGGCCGCGGTGGATGGGGTGATTGTGCAGGTGGACGAGCCCCTGAAGGCCCCTTTCGCCGAGTTGCGGAGGGAGTTCCAGCGCAGGCATTTCTCGGGGGTTCTGGCCCTGGAAGACCGTGCAATTCTGCACATCACGCTGTTTCAGAATGGCGTCATCCGCCTGAGGGCCGAGCCTCCGGTGGGCTTTGAACCCACCCGCCAGACCTTGATTGCCTGGACAAAGCGCATCCCTGCAACGCTAAACCTGAACCTCCAGCCCCCCAAGCCCTGGCCCTCGAGCAAACCGGGCCCCCGTACCCAGGCCGACCACGACGCCATCTGGAATCTGGTTCATCAGGTGCTCGAGGCCCGCCTGGGTTTTCAAGCAGGGCTGGTAGAAATGCGGCTGCGGCGCGAGTTATACCATCTGGAGGCCGATGAGCTGATTGAAAACCTGGCAACCTGGCTGGCCCAGAACAAGCACCCTGGCATAGCCAGAGAACTGCATCAGCAGCTAGGGCGTGTGCAGTACCGGGCTTTTTACGAGCATTTTGAGTGACGATGCCGCCCTGCAAATCTCAACCCCGATGCCGCTCCAACTGAACCAGTCGCATCACAGCCAGTTGGGTAAAAGCTTCCCATTCTTCAGGCACCGCTTCGATGGGCTCGAGCAAAAAACGCCGCTCGAAGAAGGAGCGCTGCTTGCGGATGCGGTAGCGGTTCTGGCCGTAGGAGTCAACCACCAGGTAGGTAGGGTTAAGGAAGTAAAGCAACGCCCCGGCCAGCACCCATCCAATCAACGGAATGTCGTCTATGATGCCCGCGATGCCCTCGATCACCTTGATCCAGGGGTTCTCTTCCTGTACGTGGTAGATCACGTTGCCCTGGGCATCCTTGACAAAGTAGCGGGTACGCCAGAGCGAGTTCCAACCGTCGTTTTCAAAGCTGCCCACCAGCTGGCCGGTGGCATCCTTGATGAAATGCCTGGCCCCAAAACCCATCACCCGGTCGGCCTCGAGGGTATAGAGCAACTGCTTCTTGCTTTTGTCGGCAAAAACCGAGGTAGCCTCGCGCAGGGTGAAAATTTTCTGCTTGAAGGTGAGCAGGTTGCGCCCATTGGCATCCTCGAGATGGAGCTCGGGCGACAGCACAAACAGCGGCCACTTGACCTGCCAGGGATACGTGCTCATACCTACCAGCCTAGCAGTCGCGCAGGGCGGAGGTTGCCCGCTTTGACCATAGACCGTGTATCAGTTGAGGGTGCGGGGGTTTGACTCTGGAAGCCTGAGCGCAAAGGCCGGAATCTCAACGCGAAACAGCTCGCCCAGGGTGTTCTGGAAGGTGTAATACCCCTGCATGAAGCCCGGCGTGTGTGCAAGGGGACAAAAGCTGTTGTACTGGTAGCGCTGACCCGGCTCGAGGATGGGTTTTTCACCCACCACCCCCTCGCCCTGCACATGCGCGACCTCGCCGTTGCCATCGTGGATGAACCATTCGCGGCTCAGCAGTTGAACGGTCTCGTAGCCCCGGTTTTCCAGGGTGATGAAATAGACAAACACATGCTGGCCGGGCCTCGAGTGCTGCTCGGCATAGACCACCTCTACGTGGATGTGAATGTCGCTGCGGATGGGCAAAGCCTGAGCCATGACTCCAGTGTAGGACGATTGGCCCTGGAGGGGATACCGGCCCCAGCTACAATGAGTCGTCCTGGAAGAGAACCGTCTTGAGGTAGAGCGACTCCGGCACGTGCAGGCTCCAGGGGTGATCGGGGGGGTTGTAGTGGATGGCATGAACCCGCAGACGACGGCCTTCATCGGCAGCGGCCCGGCGAGTTACCTCGAGTAACTCGTTCACCCCCAGGTAGTAGGCGCAGCTCGAGAGCCACAACCACCCCTCAACATCCAGAAGCCGCAAAGCAGGCCGCAGTAAATCCACCAGGAGCCGCTTGACCCTGGGTAACTCGTCGGGCTTCTTGACCAGGGTGGGCGGGTCGAGCAGCACGTGCTGGAAGGGTGGGGTTTTGCTCTGGGTCAGGCTTCCCAGCACAGCCAGGGCATCTCCCTGACGAATGTCTACTCGCAGCCCCAGCCGGGAGGCGGTGCGATCCAGCACCCCCAGGGCCTCGAGGTCCTTGTCTACCGCCAGGGCGTAGGCCCCCTTGCGAGCTGCCCGCAAGGCGAAGGCTCCCACGTAACTATACACGTCTAACACGCGCTGGCCCGGCTCTACCATTTGTTCCAGCAACCGGCGGTTTTCGCGCTGATCGAGGTAGTAGCCGGTCTTTTGCGCCAGGGCAATGGGGATCTGGAAAACCAGCCCATCCTCGTGTACCTCCAATACCGGCGGCACCTCTCCATACAGCACACCAACCCTCTCCGGTAGCCCCTCCTGTCGGCGGCTGTCCATGTCGGAGCGTTCGTAAATGCCGTCCGGAGTAGCAGCTTCAACCAGGGCAGGGAGCCAACTCTCGCGCAAAGCCTCCATGGCGCGGTTGCGCACCTGCACTACCAGTACCCCCCCAAAACGATCCACCACCAGCCCCGGCAGCCCATCCGCCTCGGCGTGTACCAGCCGGTGAAATTCGCCCAGTCTGGCCCGCTTTTTTCTGGCTCGCGCAAACCGGCGAAGAAAGAATTGCCTGTCCAGCGGTCCATCCTCAAAGCGGTAGATCCGCAGGGCTACGCGGCTCCTGGGGTCGTAGTAGCCCACCCCCAGGAACTCCATCTGAGCCGAGAACACCCGTACCACCCCCGGACGTTCTGGCGTTGAGCCCAGTTCATCCGCAAACAGCCCTGGGTAGAAATTGCGCACCTTTTTGTCCTTGCCTGGCCTGGCAGTCACGCTTTCCACACCCTCGAGCATATCGCGCTCATCACAAACGTGGCCGCCTGGATAGGCCGCCACGGCACTGCCCAGGACAAAGCCTTCCCATAGCCGGATGGCTCTTGCCCGCACCGAAGAAGTGCCATAATGAGCCCATGCCAACGCTTTACCACATCGGCTTTGGACCCGAGGATCTGGGCGACACCCCTCCTACCCTGGCCATTTTGAGCGGAGACCCCAGCCGGGCTACCCTGATTGCTCGAACCAGGCTGAGCCAGGTCAAGACGCTTTCAGAAAACCGGGGGCTCCACAGTTACCTGGGATTTTTGCCCAACGGACGCCCCATCCTCTCGGCTACCAGCGGCATGGGCGCCCCCAGTCTGAGCATCGTGGTAAACGAGCTTGTGCAGGTCGGTATCCGTACCATCATTCGCGTAGGTACCAGCGGCTCCATTCAAGACGATGTGCCCCCGGGCAGCGTGGTCATCTCCAAGGCCGCTCTGTGTCGCCAGGGGGCCGCGAACGATATTGCACCACCCGAGTATCCTGCCAGCGCCGACCCTTTTCTCACCGTAGCACTGGTAGAGGCCGCCAGACGGCTGGGCATTGACCATGCTGTGGGTATCACCGCCTCGGTGGATACCTTTTACGAAGGACAGGAGCGCACCGGTTCGGCCAACCCGCATCTGCTGCGGACGCTACAGGGCATCACCGAAGAGTATCGCAACCTGAGGGTACTCAACTACGAGATGGAGGCCGGAACCCTGTTCAAGATGGGGAATGTATACGGGTTCGCTGCAGCTTGCATCTGCGGCATCATTGCCCAGCGCACCCGGGCCGAACAACCCATCCTGGAAGCCAAGGATCAGGCCGTACAAAGAGCCATTGATGTGGCCATGCTGGCAGCAGAACAGTTCGCCTGAGTCCGATCCCGGCTGGGGCGCATGGAGGCAGCCTCGAGCCCCCTATTCCCCTGCGCCCCTCCAACAGGAAGCCTGGCCTGATCCGGAAGAACCCGTATCCTAAATTGTGGCAAGCAGCACAAAACAGCCCTTTTCATGTAACGCCCGCTCTGGGCAAGCGGTCTCTCATCTTGGCAAAGCCCTGGGATATAAATTCTTACTGATTTCAAGGCAATTGGTCAGAGGTTTGCAGATGAGCAGGCTTTTATCACAACCCTCGGATTAGCTTGAGTAGAGGATAGGGATTAGCCGAGAACTTTCTAACCGAGCGCAACACCGGCCACTTTTTGAGGTGCAAGAGGCTCAGGATTACATCTCGTAAGTA